>JBAVYX010000180.1:0-9480 GCA_049588475.1 Silvibacterium sp.
GTGAATTCATCAGCAAAAAAAATCGCGTCAGGATGCCCTATAAACGTTCGCGGAAGCATCGGCATACATTTTCCATCCATCTTGAAATTGCGAAAATCCAGCCAAACAGGTTTTTTCACAGCTTCCAGACCGTTGTGTGATCGACATGGAGACCGCGCTCTTCCAGCAGCTCCTCAACATCGCGCAGCGAGAGAGAATAGCGAAGATACCACCGGACCGCACAGAGTATGAGGCCGGCTTCGGTCTGCCCCCATTTGAAGATCGCGGGTCGGGTTCCCATTTCGCGATTCTTTCACGTCACCAGCCAGCAACCCTGAAAGTTGCAACACATTCAGGCGACGAATGCCGCAATACCCACGGCCACAATAACAGAATTCCTTCTGGACGACCCGTGACTCGCCCGCTATCGAGCAAGGTTCATCTGAAGAGATGTAGCTTCGAAAATCTTCCACAAAATTTCTTGAGAGCGGCGTTGTCCGTAGTTGGTGTTGTATGCGCTTGATGTAATCGCGACAACCATATGAAGCGACGGAACGATATAGATTTTGTTGCCGCCGTTCCCCGAAGCGAAGTGCACCTCTAGCTTGTGACCGCCAATGGGTTCGGCTTTCGTGTACCACATGTATCCGTAGTAGTCTGCGTAGGGATCGCTGTCTGAGATTGCAAGCTGGCTTGCCAGACTCTTTGTGATTCACTCATGACTCACGAGTCGTCGGCCATTTATAACGCCGTCGTTCAGCACCAACTCGCCAATTGCCGCCATGTCACGTGCGGTGATCGAAAGATTGCCCTGCCCCGTTACGCGATTGATCGGAACATGCCGCCAACGGTAGTTCTGAATTCCCAATGGACCAAACAGATTCGTCCTAGCGAACTCATCCAGGGGTAGGTGGCTTGCATTTTCGACGATCGCGCCAGTCAGAAAGGCGTTGATCGAACAATAGTTATATTTCGAGCCAGGAACCCCGTTCATGGGTACGGTGTAGATCGTATGAATCCAGTCTGACGACTTGTCGAGATTATCCTCGTCGCCTGGAGTGGATGGGTCTTCGTCGTTGGCGTCGAGTCCCGAGCGCATGTTCAGCAGATCTTTGATCGTTATCTTCTCCTTGCCGTCTTTGGGCAAGCCCGGCAGATAAAGAGCAATCGAGTCGTCGACGCTGTGCACCAAACCTTTCTGGATGGCAATGCCCATCAGGAGGGAGGTGATACTTTTCGTGGCGGACCGGATGTCGTGAGGGGTGTCGACGGAATCACCGTTGAAGTATTGTTCACCTGCTAGGCGGCCGTTGCGCACAATGACGATGCCTTTGAGATCGCGATGTGACTCCCGAGCCACCTCCGAATACAGAGACTCCAATGCAGCACTGTCGATTCCGGATTCGGCAGTTAACGCCTGCGACCACTCAATTGCAGCTAGAGGTCTCGTCTGATACGGCTTTTTCACCGTCGCTTGGACGGACAGCAGCAGGTGACCAGAAACAGTCATTGCAAAAGCTACCCGAAGCACGCGAGTTCGCACACCACCACTATACGGCGAAAGAGCGGAGTCGACTCGTCACGAGCCACGATATGGGTTGCTGGCTATCCGAAAACAATCCGGGCGCCACCTCAATTAGTGCAAATCGCCGATGCGCATCTCGAACGCTTTCGATTCTGGAAACGAGCATCACCCTGTTGGCAATAACTGACCAAGGCACTGCCCATTTAAACTTATCTGAAGAGCTTCATTGAAAATGCAAATGAACCCACTACTTCTCCTCCGTGCCAGCTGTCGAGAAACAAGGCGGCCTTCAGTCGAAAAACCAGGCGCACAGACTCTGAATGTCCAAAAGGTTGGTCCCGCTTCCGCTAGACCAACCTTCAAGAAAGGTTTGCCATGGCCGGTTACCGTTGCGTGAGGTCCTATTCCATTGCCTCCTTACCATCACTGAATCTCTCGCAGCAATAGTTCGTTTTCGTCCAGTTCAAAGAGCGTTCCGGAGAGGTTCTGGGCCAATGCCACTGGCACGTCGATGTTGGTGAGGTGAGCAGGCAGCCCATTTCCGTTGTACCCAAGGCTGCCCGTGCCAACGAAGGTGGTTATGATTCCGCTGGGAGCGATCTTACGAATTCTCGAGTTGTAGCTGTCGGCGATGTAAATGCCTTCGTAGCCGACGAGGACGTCCTGCGGAAAGTTCAGGCTTGCCGATGTTGCTTGTCCCCCATCGCCGCTGAATCCGAACGCCCCCTGAGTTCCCGCGATTGTCGTGATCGTTCCTGCCTGATTCACTTTACGGATCAGGCTGTTGCCTGAGTCTGCGATATAGAGCTGACCCAAACCATCCAAGCCTAGGCCATAAGGCTGGTTCAAGTACGCGGCTGTCGCTTTCATGCTGCTGCTCACTGCGTTGTAACCGCACTGATTCAGCACTCCCGCAAATACCGTGACCTGCGCTCTCGGGTTGATCTTCCACACCACGCACGCGCCACTATCGACGACGTACAGGTTATCTGAGGGGTCAAGGGCAATGTGGCCAAGTGAGTTGAATCGAGAATCTCTGGAGAAGGTCGAGATATTTCCCAGAGCGTCCACCTTGCGGATCACACCGTTATTAGAATCAGAGACGAAGATGTTGCCGATGAGATCGACACCGATTCCACTTGGGAACCAAAGCTCCGCTGCCCTTGCCGTGCCTCCATCGCCCGAGTAGCCCGAAATTCCGCTGCCTGCGACGGTGCTGATCTGGCCTGTGAAGGCATTTATTTTGCGGACCCGGTTACCGCTCTGGTCCACGACGTAGGAGTTCCCAAGCAGGTCTGTGGCCAGTGCCTGAGGACTCAGAAACGCTGCCTCGGTTGCAGCGCCACCATCTCCAATGTATCCCCCAGCTATCGTCGTCATGGTGTTCCCCGCTTCACGGATGCGTCCGTTCGCCGCGTCGGCCAGAACCAGATGCCCCACAGAATTGAAAATCATCTGGCCGGGCTGGTAGAACTCCGATACTGTCAAGGCGTGACCGTCGCCATCGTACCCGGAGGTCAGCCCTGCATAGGTCTGGATGGTGTTCGCGACAAGGTCGACGCGGCGAATGCGCCCATCACCGCCATTGCTGATATAGAGGGAATTGTTGCTAAAGGCCAGCCCGCGCGGGTGCCAAACCTCGCCTGTCGTTGCAGGTACTCCCTCGCCAGAGGAACCGCCGTTCTGGTTGCCGGCGAAGTCGGTAACTGTCCCTGTCTTATCGACCTTACGAATCAGATTATTGAAGCAGTCTGCAATGTAGATGTTGCCGCTTGAGTCTGCCTGTACGCCAATAGGGAAGTCGAACAGCGCTTGCGTTGCCGGCACGCCGTTCCCGCTATATCCGCCATTCATGTTCGGGCTGCCGGCAAAAGTGTGGATGGTGCCCGTGGTGTCGACCATCCTCACTACGTTGTTCAGCCAGTCGCAGATGTACAGATTTCCCGAAGGGTCGTAGGCAATGCCATAGGCATTTCCGATCTCTGCCGAAGTAGCCGGTCCTCCGTCTCCTGAGTAGCCGCAGGTTCCTGTGCCAGCGATGTTCGTAATAATCCCTCCGGCATCGATCTTGCGTACCAGACAGTTTCCGGAGTCGGAGACAACCAAATCGCCCTGGGGGTCGAACCTGAGATGCGCAGGCGATGACAGTTGCGCCTTAACCGCCGGGATGATGTTCCCGTTGTAGCCGGGAGTTCCTGTCCCGGCAATTGTGCTGATGATGCCGGTGCTGCTGTAGATCTTCCTGATCCGGTTTCCTCCAAGGTCGCTGACATAGTAGTTCCCATACTGATCCTGCGCGATTCCCGGGGTGAAGTTGAACGCGGCGTTGGCCGCCTTTCCACCATCGCCGATATATCCGCCGGCGACGGTGGTCACGGTTTGAGCTATTGCAATGTTTGGCGCGTACAGCAGAGCGGCTGCCGCGGAAAAGCTGAGAAGCATTCTGGCGTGAGTTGCCGATGGACGTGTCATAGGAAAGACCTCGCGTTGGGATTCAGCCGCGGAAGGGCAACGGCTGATCCTCATGAACCTGCGCCCTTCGCGGAGAGCGTGCAATGGTTCGCGAATGATTCCTCGATGAAATAAGAGTTATCATTTATATGCTTGATGAAACGTGGCTTATGGGGCGATATTCCCGCCCGATTGGCGCCCTCCGCAGGCTGGTAGGTGCTATTGTCCTTGTCGAGGCGACTTCGCCAGGAGTAGGTCAGTGGAGGCCAGGCAACGCACTATACAGACGTGGCGCTTCGGCATCTTTGAGGTCGACGCTCGCGCCATGGAAGTGCGGCGAAGCGGTACGCGCGTCAAGATGCGGGAGCAATCGTTCCGCACTCTGGTCTTCCTGCTTGAACACGCAGGCGAGCTGGTCAGTCGAGAAGAACTGCGAAAGGTCTTATGGCCTTCAGACACCTTTGTCGACTTCGATCAGAGCCTGAACGCCGCGGTGATGAAGCTGCGCGAAGCTCTATGTGACTCAGCCGATGCGCCAATTTATGTCGAGACTATCCCCAAGCGTGGCTATCGATTCATCGCTCCAGTTGAGAGGTTGATGCCAGGTGCTCCGCCGAACTCTGCGGAAACGGAATCTACATTCAACATCGGAATGAACGCCGCCGCAAATCCCGGTTCTCGTCCACCGTCGATTGATACACCCTACGAGGAAGGATTCTGGATTGCCATCCTTCCGTTCAATTCCAGCGACGCCGAACTTGCGGCGACTGCGCTCGGGATAACAGAGGACATTGTGACCGGTCTGGCTCGCTTCTCCTACCTCCGGGTCATATCGCTGAGCTCCACTGCACAATACGCTCATCATGTCGTTGATGTCCGAACAGTTTGTAAAGAACTCGGGGCGCGTTATGTCCTCGAAGGGAGTCTTCGTCAGGCTGTCGGCAAGGTCCGTCTCTCTGCAAAACTGGTGGATGCAAAATCAGGAGCGCACCTTTGGGCAGAGATCTATGATCGTCCATTTCATCTGGAAGGCACCTTCGATTTCCAGGATGACGTTGTGCCACAGATCGTCTCCACAATCGCCGATACACATGGCGTTTTGCCGCGGAGTATGGGAGACGCACTTCGGACCAGAGATTCGGCAACGCTGAGCCCTTATGAAGCCGTGCTCCGTAGCTTCGCACATTTCCAACGAGTGAATGCTGAAGAACATGCGCCATCGAGGAATGCTCTCGAACGCGCCGTCGAAGAGGCTCCTGGCTATTCTGACGGCTGGGCGATGCTGTCGCTGATCTACAAGGAAGAGTTCACACATGGGTTCAACGTCCGGCCCGATCCCCTTCGCCGCGCTCTTGTAGCTGCGCAGCGCGCTGTTCAGGCCGCACCGTCCAATCATCTTGCGCATCACGCCTTGGCCGCGGCTCAATTCTTTCGAAAGGACATCCCGGCTTTCCGAATCGCAGCGCAACGAGCAATCGAACTCAATCCGATGGACAGCTTTACCATCGCTTATTTGGGCTTTCTCACCGCCTATGCGGGCGACTGGGAGCGCGGCCGCACCTTGTCGGCGAAGGCGCGCGGCCTGAACCCTCACCATCCTGGATGGTATTGGTTTGTTCCGTGTTTCGATGCCTACCGCAAGGGCGACTACCGCCTCGCGCTGGAGTTCGCCCAGAAGGTGAATATGCCCGGATTCTGGCGCACAAATCTGGCACTTGCGGCCGTCTACGGTCAATTGGACGAGCATGAGGCGGCTCGCAATGCGCTGGAAAGTCTGCTCGACCTGCGGCCTGGCTTTGCTGCGGCGAGTCGCGAAGACCTCGCCATCTGGTGGGAGCCAGACTTAGTCGAGCACCTTATCGACGGACTGCGGAAGGCCGGGCTACAAATTCCGGCAAGAGAACCCGGCTTGCATCTCACCACGACCCGCAAACAAGCTTCGTGAATGGCTACGCATTGCTTCTCGCACTCCGGATCGTCGTGACATCCTGGCATTTGTAGCCGCGCATAAAACGCCAATCAAGAACGACCCTGCGCTCACGTTGCAGCACGCGCAACCGATTGGAACTCGGCGGAGCAACGAAACCGATCACATGATGCGACCGGAAAGCTATGCGGAAAGTCGCGGCTGAGGATTAACCGCTCCGCGAATGCTCCGCGGCAAAATGCGATGTTCTGAGCTAACTCCTTTCGTTAACGCCGTGAAAGAATCCGATCAACTCGCAACATTAAGGCACTGCTGAGATTCAGAATGCATTACGTGCCATTTGGTAGCCCTTCTAATTTGGTGATGGCTAATAAATGCTTAATTTTCGTGGCCCTGTGCCATCTCAAGAACTGCAAGGACGCTCCTCCGGCTTAGCGAGCAATATCTGCTTGTTCTCCTCGGCCTGGCGGGGCTGGTATCGGTACGGTCCAAGTTTTGTCACCAGCAAAGCCGCGATCGAGGTCGAGATAAAAAAGGCGGCAAGAACGGTGCTGTAGGACCCGGTTAAATCGAAGCCTCCGCCCATCACAAGAGGGCCTAACGCGCCCGCCAAGAGGAAGGCGCCAAACGCAAGGCCATAGATCTCCCCGAAGAATCGAAGACCAAAATAACGGCCGACCAGGTATGCGATGATGTCTACCTCTGCACCTAGGCCCATCCCGACGAGGAAAGCGCCCACGAGTACCGTGGCTGTCGAGTTACCAATCCAAAGCAAACCAATTCCAAGCGCAGCGCCGCCAAAGAAAACGGCCGCGAGACGAGGCGCAAAGAAGCGATCAAGCAGATAGCCGGTCGCCACTCGGCCTATGAGCAGCGCGGCGCCGAGAAGCGAGCTCCCCAAAGCGGCAGTCTGGATAGACAATCCGCGGTCAGTGAGCATCGCTGCCATATGAAGGACACAGCCTTGGACGCTTGCGCTTACGAGAAAAAACGCGGAGACCATGAGCCAGAAGGTTCGACTACGCCAGGCTTCATGCGCGCTCAGACTCGGAACAGTAGTCTCGGTAGATGGTCTAGAGTCTACGGGCAACGCTCCGTCAGGCAAGAGGGCCAAGTCTTGTGGTTTTTCTTTAAGAAACGCTGCGACTGTGGGTATGGAAATAAGCAGGACAGCGGAGCCGAGAATCGCATACGCGTTGCGCCAGCCAAGGCTTGTAATCAAATGTTGAGCGACGAAAGGCATAACTATCGCTCCCGAGCCAATTCCGAACATCATCAGGCCAAGAGCCAATCCTCTGTGCCTGTCGAACCAGCGAGAGATGACGCTCCCATAAGGTACTGGCCCGACCCCATGTACCAGCAGGCCCAGAGAGACGTAAAAGAGGTAGAACTGCCAGATACTGGCCGACACCGTTTTGGCCAACAGCAAGACGCAACCGAACATCGCCGTAGCCGGCAGGATTACTTGGCGTGCTCCGTAGCGATCCAGAAGCCATCCGACTGTCGGTGCGCTGAGTGCACCGGCGATGGCACCCAGCGTGTAACCAAGCGAAATCTGGCCACGGCCTGCGTGGAAGTCGCGCATGAGCGGCTTGAGAAAGACGCTGAAAGAGAAGACCGTGATCGGCGCTCCCCAGAACAGTCCCACGGCGGCCGCCAGCACGACCCACCAGCCATAAAACATATTCCGAGGTTTTCTATTCGAATCCTGCGAGGGCACCGGCCGGGCACCGGAGGATTGCGAGGCTATGTCAGACATATGAATTTCAATCCTTGTCCTGCGACGATTGGTTGGAAGCAGAACATTGCTTGGCGATAACCATGGTCTGAACGAACGAATCAAACGGCATCGGTTCCTTCGACAGGCGTCGCTTCAGCCTGTTCTCAAGCTGGTCGGCGAAAATATGACGTTGGCCGGGATCGTGGGCACCTGAGAGACTGAGCGCCAGCGATGGAACGAAAACCAAACGGAAGAAGAGAGCATGCCTGGTCGCGAGCGCATCCGCATTCCTGTCGCTCTTGTAGTCAGGCCATGCGGGATCCGGCAGCGAAGAGAGCTCACAGTGTTCTACGGTCAAGTGTTGGAACTGCCCGTCTGTCTGGAAGGGCGCGAGAAGCTCACATCTCCGGCGCGGATAAGTTCCCAGCACCATTCGCTCGCGTTCATCGGCGCGAATCTCCCCCGCGTCGACCATTTCTGCAAGTGTTTTGTTGGCTTGGTCGAAAAGCATTGCCAGCCCCGATTCGCCTTCGTCATTCAGCGCGGGGAGCACGACGAGGAGACGGCCTCCAGGGTGCATTTCACGAGACCGCAACGAAAGAAAGACTCTCCAATCCTGAGCGGCTTGCCTCTCAAACGCGGCACACGCCACGCCGGTATCACGATGCGCGACGAAATGGCCAGGAATCAGCGACGGGACGCGGCTGAGCCAGACGGCCGCATATGAGCACCATGCCAGATGGACCGATTCCGGTGGGAGTACGTTCTCATAGAAGGACCTTCCGATGGCACACGGATATACATTCGGCTCATCAAGGGCATATCGGTTAGTGTCTGCAGCCAGCACTTCGAAGAGCGTGTTGAAGTCATTCGTGGGCTGATCGATGTGAAATACAAGAATCGACCGCTCAGGGCTAAGCCGTTCCCGAAGAATGCCAATCGCGATGTGCATGGGAGTCAGAGAGTTCTTGCCCTGCGACGAGCCATAGTCAGCAATCACGATGTGCTCATTCCGACCGCCGAGTTCCACCCTGCGCGCCGAATCTTCGAGCAGCGGCACTGCCGAAGCCGAGCCGCCAGCCGGAATCATGGCATTTCGGTTGTAGGAACCCTCCGCTTCCATAACGCCATGCGAAGCAAGAACTTTAGTCTTCATGTCAAATCTCCATCCGTGCGAGACCGACTCGCACAAACGACTAGCCTTAGTAGCCTTTGAAATTCGCGTAGAGCGACCACCAGAAGAAAAACCCTGCCAGAGTCACCGCCATCTGCCGCAAGCCGTAAATGCCCGGGCCGTAGTGGAAAACGATGGTCAGTGCCGCAGCCAGAACACCGAGTGACACGGTTCTCATAATTCGTCGCGGCAATTATCTATGCGAACTCCTTCCGCCATTTCACCTGCTCATATAGGCGAGAAATGCTCGCGTAATTACCAATCGCCAGAAACTTTTTGGGAGCTCTCGGTAACGAACTCTGGACTTAAGCCACTCAGCACATCGGGGGCTTAGTCACCTTGCGTCGTGGAACGAGTTCAATTGCACCTGAAATTTTGCCTGCGTTAAAATGTGACCATTCTGAACGGAAGCCTAACCCCATGGTTCAACCGCCTTCCTCCGAAGTGACCGGGCTTCTCCGTGCCTGGAGCGGCGGTGATGAGGTTGCGCTCGCCAGAATCGTCAAGCTTGTATATCCGGAGTTGGGTAGTGTTGCAAGTTTCAAATGCAGAAAAGTTTGTCGCCGAGCGTTTGTCGTGCGTTCTTAGGCTGCCAAGTCGAAAAGGCTGTCGATGAACTGAATCTGACGAAGAAGATCATTTCCCGCCACCCATCGAACTTGCCCCTTCCGGATCATGTGGATTGCTTCGTAGCCTTGAATCGT
>JBAVYX010000181.1:0-61601 GCA_049588475.1 Silvibacterium sp.
CATCTTGGCAGTGCGCTGAATCTTATCCCAGGCGAATGGGCGCCCATCGATCGCGCGCTTCAGAGTCTTGAACAGCACAATGGAAAAAATCTGTCGGTATGCGAAGCGCTGAAGCCAGATGTGGAAGAGCAGCCATTGATCTCCCTTGTTGGCTGGATGGCGGCGTTCGAGCGAGAAAGCCAGCGTCGAGGTAACAAAGTCGATAATCAGGAACGCAAGGAAGTATGTCAGCAGCTTCTCGAAGCTCGCGGCGCTGGCAGCCTCCGGATGAAAATGACGGTCGATGAGGAAATGAATGACGCCTGCGATGAACATCAGATCGATGAACGGCGAGACGAGCGGCAGCAGAATCTGGAAAATAAGGATGTTGGGCAACGCGAATAGCCCCATTGCCGGATTCCTGCGGAAGGCCTGCTTGTGCTTGAAGACAGCCTGCAGAGTTCCGAACGACCAGCGGAAGCGTTGGCGCATCAACCCTCGGGCGTTCACGGGCGCTTCAGTAAAAGCAAGCGCCTGGTCTTCGTAGATCACCTTGTAGCCTTGTTCCAGCAGATTCATCGTGAGATCTGCGTCTTCGGCGACTGTGTTAATCGGATAGCTGCCGCCGCGAAGAACCGCGCCCGTGCGCCACGCACCGATCGCTCCGGGAACAACCGTGACCACGTTAAACAAATCCAGCGCGCGACGTTCAAAGTTCTGGCTGGTGATGTATTCCAACGCCTGCCAGCGCGTCCAGGTGTTCACACGATTGCCGACTTTGGCGTTTCCGGCCACGGCGCCAACTCGCTCATCGGCAAAATGGACTACCAGTTTCGAGACCGCATCCGGCGCGATAACCGTGTCAGCGTCGATGCCAACATATATTTCTTCGTCCAGGTGTTGCAGGGCAAAATTGAGCGCCTCGGCTTTGCCCGCATTCGGCTTAGTGAGCACCGTCAGTTTGCCAGTGGAAAGTTCCGCCCGATACGCTCCACGCGCCACCTCGAAGGTGTCATCCGTAGATCCGTCGTCGATTACGATGACGCGGATATTCTTGTAATCGGAATTGAGCACCGAGCGAATCGTGCGGACAATTACCGACTCCTCGTTGTATGCCGGAATGAGCACCGCAACCTGCGGAGCGTATTCGCCGAGCGGAACGCGGCGGCGGCGCAATCGAGCAATCAGAGCCAGAATGCCCACCAGGATCAGCCTTCCGCTCATCAGCACATCGCCCAGGAAGAAGACATCCACAACGAAATGGCTGAAGAAGGACAGGAAGAAAAAGGCAACCGAGTCTATACGCGCCTGCCAGCGCATCCGGGGTGAGATGGGCGGCATGACTTCAGCAGTGGTCCTGCCCATAAGTTCTGAGACCGGCACCAGTTCGTAGCCCCTGGCACGGAGTGTCGTAATCAGCAGAGGCAACGCGGCGACAGTCGCCGAGCGATCACCGCCTCCGTCGTGCAGCAGGATGATGCTGCCCCGAAACCACGGCTTGTCCTTCATGACCGCCAGCTGTGCGAGCACATTGTCAGTGATTTCCTGCGGTGTCTTGCGCGGATGCTCGTTCCAGTCGTCGGTATCGATCTTGTTACCGATAATGGTATAGCCCATCTGCTGGATACGATCGGCGGGGGCGGCCTGATCATTCGTATCCGGCTCCTGATCGATCGAGTACGGCGGACGAAAGTAGAGCGGCTGGACGCCGAGCCTGGAAGCGAAGAGCCGCTCAGTAAGATTCAGCTGCCACTCAATCTGACGGTCAGATATTTCGCTGATGTCCGGATGCGTGTACGTGTGGTTGCCGATCTCGTGGCCTTCGCGCACGTAACGCTTTAGCAAACCGGCGTTGTCCTGCGCTTGCTCGCCAATCACCATAAACGTGGCTTTCACGTTGTACTGCTTCAGCACATCAAGAATCTTTGGCGTCCAGTTGGGATCCGGGCCGTCGTCAAAGGTCAACGCAAGCTTATTGGACTGGTAGCCGTATTGCTGGACAACGTACGACCGCGGCAAGGCCTCCATGCGCTCATCGGTGATCGTAAAGTTATCGGCATCCATGTCGATCGCGCGGCTGCCGGCCTGCGGACGCGCGATGACGCGCAAGATGTCGCCCTCGCCTTCCGTATCAACGTCGTTGCCCGGAGGAACTACCGTAAGCTGGTGAGGCGCATCCTTCGCGCTCGGGTGATCCCACACTGACCACAGTGATCCATCCTCGATGCCCAGGCGCCACAATGCGAATGTGCTTATCCCCATCTGGCGCGAGGCACGCAATTCGTTGAGAGCGGTCACGCCATCGAGAAACCACACCTGGTGACGCATCTGTGCGTCCTCGTCGTCATAGGCAAAGTGCGCGTTCAATTCGTCGCCTGCGAGACGCACATCGGCATCGGCGTCGGAAGCTCGCTGCCAGGCCTCCTGCACACTGAGATCATCCACGTTCGCTACGTGATCCGAAGGCTTCTGGCCCTTTTTCGGGAGAGGAACTGCCCAGTCGTATCCATAGCTGCCCATCCCACAGATCAGCTTCTGCTTGGGAACGGCCTTCAGCGCGCGTCTCAGGTTGTTTTCGAACCAGTCCTGAGCGGCAATCGGACCCGGTCCACTCTGCTCTTCATGCTGGTCGTAGTTCATCAGGATGACGCCATCGCTGTTCTTGGCAAGGGCCTTCATCACCCAATCGTCAGCGCTAGCCTCCACATCCACATAAATACGCAGATTCTTCGCATGGAGGTCGCTGTAAAGCTCACCAACCCATTCGGTATACAGCTTCAGATCTGAGTCCGGAACCTGTTCGAAGTCTAAGCAAATGCCGTGATAGTTTAGGTTTGCGGCCAGAAATTTGTCGATCTGATGATGCAGGTTTTCTCGCGCAGTCGGACTCTTCAGCATCTTTCCGATCGTGTCGCCATGCCACTCGGAATCAGCAGGGTTATAGTCGTTCAGCATGGGAAAGACTTCGGTGTCTTCCTTGGCAGCCACAATCACACGCTGAACTTTGTTCTGGGGATCCACGCCGTGAACCCCTGATTTGTCCACCACCTTATAAAGGTTGACCGGATAAAGCGACGTCGAGGCTATCAGGTCGCCGTTCGGCGCAAACACGTGCAGCCAGTCGGGAAAGAGCAGGTCGATCTGATGAATGTGCGCCTTGAGTGACGAATAGCTCGCCTCATCGTTGGTATAGAAGGCCGCACGCAGCCCTTCATCTCCGTTTAGAGGAATTTCCGAAGGCCGGCGATGGGTCTTCCGGCGCGCAGGGCGAGGTGCGCTCTTCTTGAGAGGATCACCCGCAGGGTCCTTGAGCGCCTTATAATTCCGCTTCTGCGTGGGGAGCAACAGCTCGGGCAGCGTTTGGCGCTTCACAACACTAAAGAAGAAAATGACCAGCACGACCGTCGAGACAACGCCGAGCGCGTCCATAATGCGGCGCAGACGCTTCCATCGCTTACGTTGTGGGTCGTAGAAAATTTGCTTCATAAGGCTGTTATTTTTAAACCCAGATTACGGCACAAAGTTATTGCTTTATCCCTGGCTTTAAGGCGATACTTTAGTGCTATTTTCCAGTTTACGTTAGTTTAGGGTGCGTGTTTTCTAGATTCTTTCCGCCCCCTGTATGATTCATCTTCATGCGCGTTGCGCTACCCCGAAAGTGGTGGATTGGGATCGTGGCACTTGCCGCAGGCGCGGCGCTGCGGCTCTGGTTTATCCACGCTTACCCCGAAGTTCAAGGCGATCCGCTCGTCTACGGCAGCATCGCGAAAAACTGGATGATGCATGGCGTCTATGGATCGACGACCAGTGGAGAGCTCCGTCCCACGCTCATCCGTCTGCCCGGATATCCGCAGTTCCTTGCCTTATGCTTCAAGCTTTTCGGCATGGAACACTACCACGCGGTCATGTTTCTGCAGACCGTCGTCGACCTGGCATCCTGCATCCTGATCGCTGCATTCACGCGGCGCATCTGGAATCAAAGAGCTGCCTGGTGGGCGCTCTGGCTCGCTGTCCTCTGCCCGTTCACGGCAAACTACGCCGCAGTTCCTCTCACGGAAACGCTTGAGATCTTCTGGATCTCCGTTGCCTTTTATGCCCTGTCGCGCTTTCTCCAAGCCGACGAGGAGTCTCCTCAATGGAGGTGGGCGCTGCTCCAGGCCTTGGCCTGGAGTTACGCCGCTCTGCTTCGCCCCGATGGCGCGCTTCTTGCCGTCGCGTTATGCCCCGCCATGGTGTGGTACGGACGCAAGCGCTGGGGCGCAAAACGCATAATGCGGTATGCCGCTGTGGCAGCCGTGCTTTCGGTGCTTCCTTTCATTCCATGGACCGTGCGCAACTGGCGCACCTTCCACGTTTTTCAGCCGCTCGCCCCGCGCTACGCCACCGACCCAGGCGAACCCACTAATCCCGGCTTCAATCGCTGGACAAAGACCGTCTGCGTAGACCTCGCCTGTACCTGGGAAGTCTATTGGAACGCCGATACCGATGTGATCGACATCGCCAAGCTGCCGTCGCGCGCCTTTGATTCTCCGGCACAGTACGAGCAAACCCGGCAGCTGCTGGACGACTACAACAAGACTATCTCCCTAACCCCTTCATTAGACAGGCGTTTCTCCCAGCTGGCAACAGATCGAATTCGCAGGCACCCTCTTCGCTATTACCTGTCATTGCCGTTGGCGCGGCTCGCGGATATGTGGCTGCGGCCGCGAACCGAACTGCTCTGGATCGAGCTGCGCTGGTGGGATTATGATCATCACGAATCGGAGACTATCTTTGCCGCCGCCTACGCTGCGCTGAATCTTTTATATTTGATCGGCGCCGCCCTGGGCTTAAGACGCTGGCCGCCCCTGGCCGCGGCAATGGTAGCGTTCATTCTGCTGCGTGGTGCTCTTCTAGCGACCATTGAAGCGCCCGAGCCACGCTACACCCTGGAGTGTTTCCCGATACTCATCGCACTAGCGGCAATCGCAATTGCAAGCGGCCAACGCGAACCTGTCTCGATCCCTACTTCCTGACCTTTGTCGTTCCCGGAGGAAGCATGAGCGCGAACGCACTCGCCGGAACGCTGTTCAGTCTGATATTTGAATAGGCCGCTGTGCGCGAATCTCCGCTCTCCTGAAAGATCTGCTGTTTCAGGGATATAGCCCGCTTGGGATCGACCCACATGGTAATGTGACTGAATTCGTTCTTGCCTCCCAGCTGCTTTGGCGTCAGATCCAGCTTAGCCGTTTCCACGCCGTCGATCATCTCTGTTCCCTGATAGGCGATGTTCCAGTTGGCTGTCAGGTCTTTGCCGCTGCCGCCAAACCCCAGCGTCAGATACCGCTCAACGTTCGCCCCCGCATTCAGGATCGTCTCCTGCTTCAGGCTCGGCTGATAAAAGTCCAGTTCGCCACCCTTGTAGAGCACATCCTTCGGCGAGGGCTGATCGTTGTCGGTTGTGACGTGCGCTACCATCTCAGTCGTGTTGCCGGAACGCCGAAAGGCAATCGTTCCCTTTTGAAAATCATGGTCCTGCACAATTGCCGTGTACTGGTCCCACACAAAATCCGCCTGCGCACTCTGAAACTTCGCCGAAGCGGCGTCCATTTCGGCCAAGACCTTCTGTAGTTCGGCGTTCTGCGCCAGCACTGCAAGAGGCGTGAAAATCAAGAGAGCCGCAACGATGTGCAGCTGATTGAATTTCTTCATACGAGATTTACTTGCTCCGTGAGATTAGGATGCGTGCGCAGGCGCGAATGCTCCGCGATTAACGATGGGCCCACACTCGATAGACGGTAATCTTTCCATGTGGCTCCTTTACCGCCTCAAAGCGATCGACGACCACCGGTCCAGAGATCGATTCGACACTCTGTTGAAGCTGCTCCCCGAGTGATCTGTCCACGTGAATCTGCACAGCAGGTATCTCATAAACGAAATTCCCTGGACCGGCGATTTTCACCAGCACATTTCCCGCAGCGAGCTTCTGTTCCTGCGGACGGTCTCCGTAGTTCCAGATTCTCGGCGTGAGGAAGATGAACGCCAGAATCAGCGTCACCATAACGTCGTAATGAAAGCTGCCGCGCTCGTAGGTCCAGAAAAAATAGCTTCGCAAAATCCGTGACATGCTCATTTACCCTTCGCGCGGATCACCGTCTGCCCGTCCATATAGGGTACCAGCGCCTCAGGCACACACACCGAACCATCGGCATGCTGATAGTTCTCGAGGATCGCCAGCCACGTTCGCCCGACAGCTAGTCCACTTCCATTCAACGTGTGCACAAACGCCGTCTTCGTCTGTCCGGACGGCCGATACCGGATATTCGCCCGCCGCGCCTGAAAATCGCCGAAGTTCGAGCATGAAGAAATCTCGCGATAGAGCTGTTGGCCGGGCAGCCACACCTCAAGGTCGTAGGTCTTGGCCGCGCTAAAGCCCATGTCACCTGTGCACAGCAGCATCCTGCGATAGGGTAGACTAAGGCGCTCCAGAATCGTCTCCGAATCGCGCGTCAGCCTCTCGTGTTCTGCTTCGCTGTCTTCTGGACGCGTGAACTTGACCAGCTCCACTTTCTGGAACTGGTGCTGGCGGATGATGCCCCGAACATCTTTCCCGTAGGAACCCGCCTCCGAGCGAAAGCATGGCGTATACGCAGTCAGCGAAGTGGTAATCTGCGAGCCGTCGAGGATCTCGTCGCGATAGAGATTCGTTACCGGAACCTCGGCCGTGGGAATCAGCCAGTGGTCGTTGTCTCGATAAACACCCGTCTCATACGTCCGCCCATCTTCGCAGTGGAAAAGATCTTCGGCGAACTTCGGCAACTGCCCCGTGCCGAATAGACTCTTACTATTCACCATGAACGGCGGCAGAACTTCCGTATAACCGTGCTCGCGCGTGTGCACATCTAGCATGAAGTTGGCCAGCGCCCGCTCCAGGCGCGCGCCCTCGCGCCAATAGACCGCAAAACGCGCTCCCGCAATCTTCGCCGCGCGCTCCAAATCGAGAATACCGAGCTCTTCCCCGATCTCCCAGTGTGGCTTCGGAGAAAAATCGAATTTTGGAGGTTTCCCCCAATGTTTGACCTCGATGTTGTCGTGCTCGGACTTGCCGACCGGCACGTCATCGAGCGGAAGGTTCGGGACATTGAAGAGAATCGCCGATAGGTTCTGGTCAGCCTCCGCGGCCGCCGCCTCCAAAGACTCCATTCGCGACTTCAGCGCGCGTGTCTCATCCATCACCGCCGTCGCGTCCTGACCGGACTTCTTCAGCCGAGCTACCTCTTCGCTCAGCTTGTTGCGTTGCGCTTTGAGCTGTTCGGCTTCGGTAATGCGCTCACGCCGGTTTTGGTCCAGAGCGCGAAAATCTCCCAGTAGTCCCGCCGGGTCCTGTCCGCGATCGCGGAGCTTTCCTTCTACCAATTCCAGATTGGCGCGGACAAATGACAAATCAAGCATACAAGTTCAGATTACAGGGTTCTGCCTCTGCTTCAAAAGCGGCGGTCAGCGATCGCCCCCATGTGGGGAAGCGTCAGCGATCCTCACACCGCTCAAGCTCCCCACGTATCGTGCTACGCCGTGATAGAGTGACTCCGCAATCCTCTCGCGATACTTTCCATCGCGCAGTTCCTGCGCATCGCTGGGATTCGTCAGGAAAGAAATCTCTGCCAGAATCGACGGCATATTCGCGCCGATCAACACAACAAAAGGCGCCTTCTTCACTCCACGATCCTTCAACCCCGGATTCCCCCCTTCCAGACCCTCATACAAACTCTGGTCCACGTCCGACGCGAACTCGCGCGACTCATTGATTTTGTCCTGTAACGCGATTTTCTTCACCAGGTCGGAGAGCTCATGAATCGACTGGTCTGACACCGCGTTCTCGCGCGCTGCAACCTCCAGAGCATCCGCTGAGGTCGTGAAGTTCAGGTAGTACGTTTCCACTCCGCGCGCCGAGGCGTCGGGACTCGAATTTGCATGCACGGAGATGAAGAGATCCGCCTGGGCCTTGTTCGCGATCGCTGTCCGCGTCTCCAGCGGAATAAATGTGTCGTCGTCTCGTGTGTAGATCACGTCCGCGCCCAGTCTCTGCTTCAATAGCTGGCCCAGCCGCAGAGCTACATCCAGCACGACATCTTTTTCCTGGATTCCGTCTGGACCCAGCGTTCCCGAATCGTGCCCCCCATGCCCGGCATCGACCACAATGCGATTGATCTTCAGCCCCAGCGCCCGCACCATCGACCGCTGTCCATCGGCCGTCGGCTGCGCGGCGTGAACTGGCTGTGCACTCGTGTCGGCGGGCGGTGGGCTCGCGGCATGACTGCGTGAGGCGTGTGTTTTCGGCACCGGAGCAACGACAGGCGCGCTCACCGCGGCCACTTCATTCGATTGCGGCGCCGGACTAGTCCCAGCCACCGACTGAACGACGGGAGCCGTTGTTGGCCGCTTTGTCGCTTTCACACGATTCGGCTGCTGGCTGAGCGAAGCAACATCTGCCATGGGCGATGCGTCATCACCATCGTCCACCACAACGTGCGCCGAGGTCCGGGGCGCTGTCATCCCTGCGACGGACTTCGCAAGCGGCAAAGGATCACCCAAGGCGTCTACCGGAGTCGTGGCCGATCCGATGCCAATGGTCGGTTTCAATGTGGCAACAGTCCTCGAATTCGCGACCGGTTGGGATATCTGACTCACCTTCGGGGTTGGCTTAGGAGCGGGAACGGCTATGGGCGCTGCGCCTGCCGTGTATACCGGAGCAGCACGCGACTTCCTCCCATGCACGTCGATGATCAAACGCGAGGGATTCGGCAAGAAGAATGCCGAGTACTCGCTCACGTCGCTCACGTCGAGCACGATCCGCGTCACGTCGTTCGAAAACTGTGCTGCACGAACCTGCTTCAGGAAGCCGTCGTCGATAACCTCGTCCGCCTTACCGATCAGTTCAGGCGACAAGCGCGCACCGTGTAGATCAAAGAAAATCCGGTCAGGACTCGGTACGCGAACCGCTTCATACTGCACCTCGTCCTGCAAATCGATCGCGACGCGTGTGTACACCGGCGTCGACCAATGCCGAATGCCCGTCACCAGCGGCAGCCTCCCTCTGCGCGGTGGAGGCGGCGCGTTCAGGGACGCCTCACTCGGATGGGATGGCTCGGTCGCAGGCCGCTCCGCTGGAGGCGAAATATCGCTCTCGGCGATCTGCTGCTCCGGAGGATGCGGTGTCTTCGCAGTCGAAACCGGATTCGACGGAGGGGCAGCGTTCGCCGTAGAAGAAGCTGCCTTCACGGGCCGTGCCGTGTTCTGTTCCTGCGACTGGATGGCAGCTGTCAGAACCGTGTGGCGACCCGACGGTGGGGGTCTCGAGGTGACCGTCCTCGAGCCCGTGTCAGCACCCGCTGAGTCACTTTGCGCAATCGTCGCGCTGCCGCGCGTCGTCTTTCCTGCAGGCTTGTACAGATTGCTCAACTCGATCCTGGCTTCGTTGGCCAGCGGGTTCTGCGGATAAAGCCTCAAAAACTCCTGAAATGTCGCCCTGGCACTCTCGCGATCGGTCAAATCGCGCAGATAAATCTCGCCCTCGGTGAGCAGCGCGCTGAAACGATAATGGCTCCAGGGATAGGCATTGCGCAAAAACTCGTACTGAACGATTGCATCGCGCAGGGCCTTCTCATCCTGAAAGACCCGCCCTTCCTCGGCGAGCAGATCCGCCACCGCCAAAACCGATGTATCGGCCTTGGCTGACGCAGGATCGCCATGGTAGACCGCCCGGTACGCATCCGCCACCCGCTCGTAGTCGCGGCGCGTGCGCTGTCGCTCGGGCTGACCCTCAAGGGCCTCCCGCATGCGCTGCGCCTTCTCAAATGGAGAGTGTGCCGCTATTCCATGCTGCAAAGCAGCCGGGGATCGGGCATTCGTAAATATAAGCAGGCAAAGGCCGCCGGCAATCGAAAGCAGGCAAGAACGTCCTGCATGGACAAGGGTAGCCGGCATAGGAGACACGAGACACTCAAAGTATAGGTTCCAGCAAAAGCCCCATCAATCGAAGGAACCCAGATCGCAACGTCCAGTTGCGACTTAATTTGGTCCTCTCCGAAATCGGACTAACAAGAGTTTTCACCCCACCAAAGCGCCGACCACATCTGCCGCACTCTTCAACGCCGCATCCAGTTGGCTTGGGTCCTTGCCGCCGGCCTCTGCCATATCGGGGCGGCCACCGCCTGAGCCGCCGACCAACTTCGCGATTTCGCCGACCACTTTGCCCGCCTGTACTCTGCCCGTAAGGTCTTTTGTTACACCAACAATCAGCGCAACCTTGCCGTCCTGCGCCGACCCCAACACCACCACGCCCGACCCCAGCTGATTGCGTAGATTGTCGACCAGCGTGCGCATCTGGCCTCGGTCGAGGGCGTCCACTCGCTGCGCCAGCACCTTCACTCCCTTGACCTCTACTGCCTGCTCTCCGGCTTTCGAGACCGATGCAGACGCCGACTTCATCCTCGCCTGGTCGAGTTCGCGGCGGAGCCTTTTCAGCTCCTCTTCCTGAGCGGAAAGGCGCGAGCGCAGCGCTTCCGCCGGAGCCGTTTCCGCATTCGGAGAAAGCTGGGCCGCCAGTTGTGCGACTTCGTAGTCGCGGCGGAACTCATTCAGAGCGCCCAGACCGGTCACCGCTTCCACGCGTCGTACGCCCGATGAGACAGACCCTTCGCCCAGCAGTTTCACTACGCCAATCTCGCCGGTCGCGCCGGTGTGCGTGCCACCGCACAGCTCGGTTGAGAAGTCGCCGATCTTGACGACGCGAACTTTTTCGCCATACTTCTCTCCGAATAGCGCCATGGCATGGTACTCGTTGATCGCCACATCGATGGGAACGTCTTCCAGCGTCTCCACGCGGATGTTGCTCAAGACCTCTTTATTGATGAGGTCTTCGATGTCCTGCAACTCCTCATCGGCCACCGAGGTAAAGTGCGAAAAATCAAATCGCAGACGCGTGGGGTCGACCAGCGATCCCGCTTGCTTCACGTGCGTGCCCAGCACCTCGCGCAGTGCCGCATGCAGCAGATGCGTGCCGGTATGATTTCGCCGCGTGGCCGAACGGTAATCGGCATCGACCACCGTGTCGACGTTGTCGCCGATAGACAGCGGCTGGCGCAGAATCGCTTTGTGCGCGAAGACTCCCTGGACAGGTTTGGTGCATCCACTCACATCTGCGATAACCGAGTTGTGATCGTCGGAATAAAGCCAGCCCGTATCGCCCACCTGCCCGCCGGAATCGGCGTAAAAGCTGGTGTGTTCGAGGACCACCTCCACGACATCGCCGGGAGCGGCCACCGAAACGCCGACGCCCTCTTTGACGATGGCCAGAACCTGGCATCCATCCGATCGCAGTTGCCGATATCCCTCAAAGAGCGTCTTCGGCAGATCACGAAACGCCGGACTCGCCGACTGTTTTGTGCCGCCTTTCCATGACGCACGAGCGCGTGCCTGCTCATCGGCACGTGCCTTTTCGAAACCAGTCAGGTCGAACTCGATGCCCGCATCACGCGCGGCATCGACCATGAAGTCGAGCGGCAGGCCATAGGTCTCGTAGAGGTGGAAGGCGCGGTCGCCAGGAAAGATTGGTGCCTTGGCGTATTTTTGCAGTACACCGATATCAAGAGAACGCTTGACAAGCGGATCGATGTCATCGTTCTTTGGCAAGATTATGTCTGATTGAGTTGCAGCTGCTTCGACAGCAGCCGAGAATTCCTGTTCAAGCTTTTCCGATCCAAGCTCAACGGTCCTAAGGAATCTCTCTTCCTCGTCGAATAGTGTCTTTTGAACTCGCTCCCTCGAATCTTGCAATTCCGGATAGGCATTCTTCATTAATTCGACTACGTGCTTCACCATGCGATAGAAGAAGGGACCTTTTGCTCCTTGAATACGACCGTGCCGGATAGCGCGCCGAATAATTTTTCGCAGAACATACCCGCGCCCCTCGTTCGAAGGTTGTACGCCGTCTGCGATCAGGAAAGTGGCTGCACGCGCGTGATCAGCAATCACTCGAAAGGAGGCCGCAACCGGAGCGTTGGCGATTGACCCGTCAAGTTCTGTTTTCCCGGAAGTGACTATCACCAAAGCAACAGCAGCATCAATCAGCGATTTGAAAAGATCTGTATCAAAGTTGTTGTCTTTCCTCTGCAAGACGGCGGCGGTGCGTTCGAGGCCCATGCCGGTATCGATCGATGGCTTGGGCAGCAGATGCAATTCCCCCTGCGCATCGCGGTCGAACTGCATGAAGACCAGGTTCCATATCTCGACGTATCGCGCTTCGTCCTCGCCAAACGGTTTATCAACACCGGGAGTCTCCGCGGTCTCGATACCCATGTCGTAGAAGATCTCCGAGCAGGGACCGCATGGACCTGTGTCGCCCATCTGCCAGAAGTTGTCCTTCGTCCCGCACTCGTGGATGCGCTCTGCGGGCACGCCCTGCGCGCGCCACAGCTCGTACGCTTCTTCGTCTCTGGGCACGCCATTCTCGCCCTTGAAGATGGTCACGTACAGCTTCTCCTTGGGAATGCCGAACCATTTCGGAGACGTCACCAGTTCCCACGCGTATGCGATGGCATCCTTCTTGAAGTAGTCACCGAAGCTGAAGTTCCCCAGCATCTCAAAGAACGTGTGGTGCCGACGCGTGAATCCGACGTTTTCGAGATCATTGTGCTTGCCACCCGCGCGCACGCACTTCTGCGAGGTGGTCGCCCGCGCATAGTCGCGGTGCTCCAGCCCGAGAAACACATCTTTAAACTGATTCATCCCCGCGTTGGTGAACAGCAGCGTGGGATCGTTGGCAGGAACAAGCGAAGAGCTATGCACGCGGCGGTGCCCCTTCGTCTCAAAGAATTTCAAAAAGGTCTCGCGTATATCCGAGCCGGAACGGTATTGCATATCTTGAGTTTATAGGAGGAATGAGCTCTCAACGGTCGCCGTCGCTGGACTCGGGGCCGTCATTGTCCATAAATTCGAGCGCCGCTAGAGCTTGATCGTCCACATTCCACTTCTTTAGGATTCTGAAGCCTACACTCGTCGAGAAGCCCGCCCGCATCAGCATTCGCATCACGCGCGCGGCTTCTTTCTGGTTTGCCGGCTTCTTCACACGCTTACGTTCAAGATGCCGCCGCGCAAGCTCTTCTTCGTTGACGTCCTCGTAGGCGGCATCAAGAGTCTTCGCAATCACTTCCGCGTGGAGGCCCTTTTGCGTCAGATCCTGACGCACTCTGCGCTTTCCCAGGCTCGCATTCTCTTGGCGGAGCTTCGCATAGTACGCGGCGAAGTCTGCATCATTCAGGTAGCCATATTCCTTGAGGCGAGCGATCACCGCATCGATCTTCGCGGTGCCAGATTCGCCCCGCTCTACCTTGTTGCGCATCAACCGGGTCAACTCGGCTACTGTCCGCATACGCCGCCCCAGCGTAACTACGGCATAGTCGTACAGAGCGCGCTCATCGAGCGGATCGGTTTTTTTGGCCTGACGAAATAGCATAGGTCACTTCGTCCACTGGTCTACCCAGTCGTTCACTGTCTTGTACCAGAGCTCGGAATTCTGCGGCTTCAGCACCCAGTGTCCTTCGTCCGGGAAATAAAGCATCTGCGAAGGAACATGCATACGCTGCAACGTTGTGAACAGCTGATATCCCTCAGACACGTCGAGACGATAATCCAGCTGCGAGTGAACGACCAGCGTCGGCGTCTTGAAGTTTGTCTCTGTCAGCATCGGCGACCACTTCCTATACAGCGCCCGGTTCTCCCAGGGTGTGCCCTTGAACTCCCACTCGTTGAACCACAACTCCTCCGTTGTCCCATAGGCCGACTCGGGATTGAACATCCCATCGTGCGTCACAATGCACCGGAAGCGCTGCGTGTGGCCCAAGATCCAGTCAGCCATGTAGCCGCCGTAGCTCGCGCCCAGCGCGCATTCCCGACCCTTGTCGATAAACGGATAGTGGGCCTCCGCGTAGTCGAGGCCCCGCATCAAGTCGACGTAGGGCTTGCCACCCCAGTCGCCGCTCACGCCATCGACAAACGCCTGCCCATACCCCGTTGAGCCGCGCGGATTGATCATCACGACGACGTATCCGTCTGCGGCAAAGAGTTCTGCGTTCCAGCGATAACTCCAGCTGTCGCCCCATGCGCCCTGCGGGCCGCCATGGATGAGAAACTTCACCGGATACTTTTTCGACGGGTCGAATCCGGGCGGCTTGATAAGAAATCCTTGGACATTAACTTTGCCGATCGAGGGGAACCAGAAGGACTCCATATCGGGTAAGTCAAGCTGCGCCAAGAGCGCGTCGTTCACATGCGTGATCTGTGTTTCATTCACTGCCTGCATCGCAGGAAGAAGATCGGGGCGACCCGCCGGCACCTTGGAATATGCGCTGCTAATCCTCGTGTGTGGAACCATCGATACGTCGAGAGCAACAATTTCGCTAGGTATGGCTACCGTCATGCGTGAGGCAATCAGATATTTCTCGTCGGCAGTGGGAGTTAGCGAACCGTACTCTCCTTTCGAGGTCAGCTTGCGATATTCGCTGTACTTAAGGTTGATGCCAAAGACAGGCGATTCCCCGACATCACCCGAGGCAAAGTAAATCCATTCCGAATCCGGCGCCCAAGCAAACTCATCAACCCAGCGGTCGAAGTCCGGCATCGGTTCCTTGATCTCCTTTGTCGCGCGGTCGTAGATCACCAGCCGGAACTTGTCGCTCTCGTACCCGGCGCGCTCCTGAGAGCGCCAGGCGATGTATTTCCCGTCTGGAGAGTACGCCGGTGAATGGTCTCCGCCCGCAGCCGTCGAAATCTTCACCGGCTTGGCATTCGGGTCATCCAGCCGCAGCGTAAAGATATCTGAGTTTGTGCTGATCGCCGGCACAGGATCGAGATTCTCCTCGAACGCGATCTCTTTCCCGTTGGGTGAGAATGCATATCCATCAGGACCGCCCAGCGAAAACGGCGGAACATCACGCTCATCGCCGGGATTCAGATCGCGGGGTGCACTTCCGTCCGCGCCTACAAGGAAGAGATGGCTTCGCTTGTCTCCCGTAAACGCGTTCCAGTGTCGGTATAGCAGGTGCGTAAAGACCTGTGCCTTGACTTTTGAATCAGCCTTTTCCTCGTCGCGCTTCTTATTGCAACTATCATCGTTACAATCCGGATATACCGAAGAAGCAAACAGTATCTGCTTGCCATCCGGCGACCATGTCGCGCCGGCTGTCTCCGTACTCAGCGAGGTCAGCTTGCGGGGCTCGCCAATTGTCCCGGCCGCTGTGTCGAAATCGGCTAGCCAGATCTGCTGCCCGCCATCGCGCGCGCTCTCAAATAGGATTTGTTTCCCATCAGGAGAAAACCTTCCCCGACTTTCACCCGCCATCGACGCTGTCAATGCGCGGCTCTCGCCACCGATTACCGGCACAATCCACAGGTGCGAGATGCGCGTATTTTTGCCGAGATCGACGTCCGTCGCCGCATACATCACCCATCTGCCGTCCGGCGACACGACGATGTCCCCGAGCCGCCGCATCTTCATCATGTCTTCGAAGGTCATTGGCCGGCGCGCCTGCCCTTGTGCCATCTCAGTCAGACTCAGCAGACACCCCATCAGAAAAAATGCTGCAATTCGGCTACGTGCCATTCGACTCCTCGTTTTTGGAAAAATGAATGCCTGCATTGTCGCAGGCCACTGTACATGGTAGCCGGATGCCTTAGCGCGAGAACACTTCGCCCGTCACTGACGCCTCGTTCCAGGTAAACTCCGCTTGCATCTCGATTGCCACCGCTGCCCCCTGCGGCTGCAAATTGAAGGCGGAAATCTCGCCTCCATGCTCACGGATAGTCGAATAGCACAGACTCAGGCCTAGTCCGGGCCCTTCGCCGAGCTTCTTCGTCGTAAATAATGGGTCGAAGACTCGATTGGGATTAGGAAAGCCAGGCCCGGAATCCGAGATCAGCACTTGCACACGGTCTTTGATAAGCGTCGCATCAATTCGCACCCTCTTCTCTTGCATCGCGGGCAAGCGCTGCAGGACGGTTGCAGCATTATTCAGAATTTGCAGAAAGACCTGCCGCATCTGGTCGCTATTCGCCCGAATCCTGGGCAGATCCCTGGCAATCGCGACTTCGAGCTTGATCCCCTTCCGTTCGAACTCCGTCTTCCGCTGACGTTCTATCTCAAGCAGCATCTGTTCTACAGAAATCAGCGCCAGAGTGTTGGGCGAGGGTTTCCAGAATCGCCCCAGGCTCTCGATCGCTTCCTTCATCCGCCGCGACTCACTGCGTATGACCGCCACACTCCGCCGAGTTGCCTCATCCACGTCACTTTCTTCGACGAGCTCCGCGTATCCCATTACTACCGTGAGCGGATTGTTTAGCTCATGTGCCACCCGGCCGGCGAGCTGCCCCAGCCCGGCCAGTTTTTCCGACTGCACCACCCTGCGCAGCAGCAGGCTGTTTTCACGTCCCGCCGCCAACCGGGCCACCAGCAACTCCAAAGGTAGAAGATCTTCTGCCGCCAAGGGTTCCTCGAGGACTTTCAAGCCGCTCAACACCAACACACCCTGGAGTTCTGCCGCGTTCTCCCCCATCGGGATCGCGTGTGCATGCATATAGTTAAGACGTTCCAGATCGTCACCCGGCACCATCAACGGGCGCAAATCGGCGACCGCCGTGTTGCCAATTTCCGCCGCCCAATGGCCGCCCTTGCAGAACGCCTCCAACGTCTGTGGCGTCAAGCGTTGCCCCATCGCGTCCAGGGCTCCGGCCAGCGCGCCCTCCATCCCGGCGTGCCCCACCATGCGAAATTGCTGCTCGGCGTTCCGCAGTAGAATCGCCGCTTGCCCAAAGCGGCTCGCCGTCGCGATCGTCTCGCATACCCGGTCGTAGTTGAGACCGAAATCGCGGGTCGGAGATGCCGAAACATCCAGCTTCGCGTACTGCTCCATCTCACTGCGGACCCGTCGTTCGCGCCTCTGCACCGTCTCATTTCGCTCCAGCTCGTCCTCGAGCGCCAGCACGATCATGCCCACCGCGGTCACCACCTTCATTAGGTTGATCGTCCGCAAATAGTAAAGAAATGCTGGATCGCCATAGTGCAGCAAGAAGTCCACAGCCATGGGGCTGCTCCATGTCAGCAGTCCGGCTGCGGTAAAAATCACGCCCGCACTCCACCTCCGGTAGCCCGCCAACACCAGAACCGCCGCCATAAGGCTGATGCTGCTGTGCGCCAGCCGCACCACGAGGTCAAACTGGCCGACGAAGGCCAGATAGATGCACGTCACGCCTACGCCCGCTGTGAACGGGAGTGTGAACCACCGTGGCGGCAGGTTCTTCTGCGCGCTCCAATTTACCGCGACAGCCACCGCCGAGATCGCGGCCAGACAATTGATGATCCGCAGAAAGATACCGGGTGATGGATAGAGCGATGTAAGCACCGAAAACAAGACCAATGGCGCCGCGAAGATCGCGATGGAGGAAATTTTGATTTTGCTTCGGGCATGAATCGGCGACACTGAGCCGAGAAGCATGAGCGCAGCCAACGCCATAGCTGTGTTGGAAATGGCCAGACCCACCCCGTGCCTGCCGAATACGCTGGCCTGCAAGGCCAGCCGCGTGATCGCCAGTGTCCAGCCAATTAGCCACAGCAGGGTCCTCGGCGTCCGCGAGCGCAAATACAGGGCGGCAAAGACGGCCACAAGAATGCTGAGCAGCACTAAGGTCGGAACGCGATAGTAATCGTCCATTGCATCCGGGGATAAGGCGAAGACAGTGTACTCCGCGGCTCTGAAACGCCCCTACCGAAATTTGGCCTCTTCCTGGCTATGAAAAGGCATAGAAGTCGAAAGCTGTCTTGCTCAGGCGCAGCTGCCTAGCAAAAACCCTGCGTCGTTAAACCTGGTGGCCTTTTCCGCCCCCTCTTACGTCTATTCATATTAGGATCGTTCTATATCGGGATGGTTCCTTTGTCTGCAATCTTCCAGAACCGTGTCACAGCAAGACCCGCACTCCTCGGAGCTGCCTTCCTCATTCTCGTGCTCTCAGCCCAAGCCCAGGTTTCCTATACCTCCATGCCGCTTGATCAAGGCTTCGGTGCGCTCGACACTTCCGCGCCACCGATCCCCGCGCAGCAGATCATCGATCAGTTCACCGCCAAAGAGAGTGTCTTTCGCCGGGCCATGGCCAACTATACCTACGAGCGCAGCGTGAAGGTTGAAACTATCGACGACGACAACAAGGTCGATGGGCAATACTTTCAGGTAACGGATATCTCCTTCGACCCCAACGGCAAGCGCTTCGAACACGTAGTCCTGGCGCCGGCCAGCAGCCTTGAGCGTGTTCAGATGAGTCCTGCCGATTTTCAGGATATCGAGCAGCGCCTGCCCTTTGTCCTCACGAAGGAGGATGTGGGTCAATACGATCTAACCTACCTCGGCAAGCAGAAGGTCGACGAACTCGACACCTACGTTTTCGATGTAAAACCGAAGGTCATTGAGAAGAACAAGCGCTACTTCCAGGGTCGTATCTGGGTCGAGCAGCACGATCTTCAGATTGTCGTCACTAACGGGAAGAACGTTCCCGACGACACGCGGAAGGGGCACGAGGATCTGTCGCCTCCCTTTACCACCTATCGCGAGCAGATCGATGGCAAGTACTGGTTTCCGGTCTACACGCGTGGCGAAGGCGTTCTGCACTTCTCGGCGGGCAGCGGCTACTTGAGTCAGGACGTCCACATGCGCGAGACGCTGAAGTACACGGACTACAAGCAATACCATGCCAATGTTCGGGTACTCTTCGAAGGCCAGGACATCAGCCAGGGCGGTAATCAGGGCAGCACTCCGAGCCAGCAGCCACCTGCGCCTGCGCCTGCGCCTGCGAAGCCGCAGTAGCGGGTATTACTCTTCCATGGGCTGCGAAATATTAGGGTTTGCGGAGTATTTACCAGCTGTTAGTCCAGTGTTGTTTTTCTGACGTCGACTTCCATCTAAAGGTATCGCCTCGCGAGAGGAATCCGATGGGAGATGATGTACGTGTGAGAGTACCTCTTCTACGGCCGAGGCCAATCCACTTTTCACGCGCGTGCGCACTGGCGCTCCTCACGTCCATTGCCGGGGCTCAAGTCATTGGGAACGACCAGGGCCAGAACCAAGATTACGACCAGCCCAATCGTCCGCAAGTGCATTTCTCGCCGCGCGAGAATTGGACGAACGATCCCAACGGCCTCGTCTACTTTCACGGGAAATACCACCTCTTCTTTCAGTTCAATCCCTTCGGCGATCAATGGGGTCACATGAGCTGGGGACACGCCGTCAGTACGGATCTGCTGCATTGGAATCAGCTTCCAGTCGCAATCCCGGAGAAGGACGGCGAAATGGTGTTCACTGGCAGCGTCGTCGTTGACCGCAAGAACACCAGCGGCCTGTGCGGTTCTGAGGGGGATTGCCTGGTCGCGATTTACACCGGTCATCGCAGCAACCCGCAGGAGACACGGCAGACACAGAATCTCGCCTACAGCCGGGATGACGGACAAACCTGGACTCGATATCAAGGAAACCCTGTACTCGATCTTCATATGGCTGACTTTCGCGACCCGAGCGTGTCCTGGGATGAGAAGGGAGGCCATTGGTTGATGGCGGTCTCATTGCCGAAGGAGCACAAGGTTCATTTCTATGCCTCGCCGAACTTGAAGGTGTGGGCGCAACTGAGCGATTTCGGGCTCGTCGGCGACATAGATGGAGACTGGGAATGCCCCGATCTCCTGCGCATGCCCGGCGACAACGGCAAGGGCGAAATGTGGGCTCTGAAAGTCGGCCTCAACCCTGGCGCCCCACAAGGCGGCTCCGGCGAGCAGTATTTTCTCGGTGATTTCGACGGGAAGCAGTTTACGGTCGCCCGCGAGCCCGGTTCGCACGGATGGACGAACTACGGCAAGGATGACTATTGTGCCATCAGCTTTAACGGGCTACCAAAAGGCGAGAAGCCGATTCTGATCGGCTGGATGAGCAACTGGCAATACGCGTCGAAGTTGCCGACCTCTCCATGGCGCGGGCAGATGAGCATTCCCAGGCGGCTTTCGCTGCAGAAGGACGATGCAGGATTGGCCATAAAGCAGGAGCCCGTGATCGCTCCTCTTCGGACAGATCATTTAGCCATATCGACCGCGAAATCCGGCAGCGTGCCGCTGCAGGTCCCGTTTGAAATGGATTTACAATTTGACCGTCCTTCCGAATCGGTCTTTGGCGTGCGCCTCTATAGCGACGAACGGCACTGGACGGAGATCGGGTTTAATCAGACAAAGAAGGAGTTCTACATCGATCGCACGAAATCGGGTACGGCCATTACACCTGATTTCCTGACGAGGACAACAGCTCCGTTGATTGCAAGCCGCCCTTACGATCTCAAACTGATCGTCGATCGCTCATCGATCGAGGCGTTTGCCCAGAACGGCACGATTGCGATGACGGACCTTATCTTCCCCGCTTCGCAAGTAAGCAAGGCTGTATTTTTCCCGGTAAACGAGAAGGCAGTCCCCGTGAAGGGCGACCTTTGGAAGCTGCAAACCGTTTGGAGATGAAAGCAAGACCCGTTCTCGGTACTGCGCTCCCATTATCTTCATTGGTCCAGCCCAGCGCGCCTCTCTATTCATAACATCGTGATTTTCAGTTATCGTGTGGTCATAGGTTCGTGGGAGCAGAAGTCCCGAAAGAGATGACGGTCACGAGACAATGCTTTTATGCCGCGACACTCGTATTCGCCATCGCGGCCAGCGGTCGAATTGCAGCCGGCCAAGCTGCGCCATCCACGGCTGGAGAAGCGCCTCAGGTGCGGTCCTCACCATCGTCATCCACCTCGCCTGCTCCAAAGAGCCTGTCGCCAGGGAGTCTCGATCCATCGCCGAGCCTGTCTACGCCTCAACCGCTGTTGGACTTCAAGGAATCCGACATCAAGTTCAATCTACAGAGCCTGATGGAGGTGCTACGCGACCGCAGGCATGAAGGCTGGGTGCTAGCAGCCTACCCCGACCCGGTAACCAGCCGGCCGCTGATCGGCGCGGGATTCAGTCTCGATGTGACGGCGACTGACCATCCCCAAAACGACCCACTTAATTCTCATCCTTTCATCGAGCCATCCTCGGCTCAGCTTTGGCAGGCGGCAGGATTCGATGCAGAGCGATTGCAGAGGATACTCGACCAGTTCGACCGAAATCTGAACGCATGGGGGAAGACCCTCTATCGTAGAAAGATCAGAAGGAACACGCTGACACCGCAGCTGACCGAAGAAGAGGCCAACAGGCTACTGCGCATCTCTGCGATCCAGGCGATTGAGAACGCAAAGGCCTATTGTCGCGATTTCGACCAGCTGACCGGGCCGCAGCAGATGGCGTTGAGCCAGCTCGTATTTCAGATGGGAGTGAATCTCGAGGAGTTCGTTCAGTTTCTTGGCGCCATGAACGGCGACGCCAGTGATAGCGCCTTGTCGCAACCCAGCGGCGGTGTCCCAACGGAAGCTCAGCACTGGAAAACGGTGCAACACACGCTCATGGACAGTCAGTGGGCCAGACGCTACACCGATCGCGCTACGACAGTAATCGCCATGTTCGACCCCAATTATGCCCGGGATCCTATTGGAGCGGAGCGGAGCGTGGAGCTTGTCCTTCGTCCCCCTGTGAAGCATCATCATAAAAAGCTGCGGGCAGCGTCTCTGCGTGCGGCGAACGACAGCCATCCCGGTAAGATACCCGGCAAAAAACGGTCGGCTACCAATACAAATCGAAGCTGACCGGTACTGGTGTCGAGTCTTCCTGTGTCTCGACTTTGCGCGGAATCATCCAACTTTTAAGACATCGATTCATATAGGAGAGTAATGGAACAACGGTTGAACTACGCCAAAGCTGCTCCGGGCGCATACAAGGCAATGCTCGGTTTGGAACAGTATCTCCAGCAGTGCGGACTCGAACAATCGCTATTGCACCTTGTCAAACTGCGCGCCTCGCAGATCAACGGCTGCGCCTTCTTTCTGGATATGCACTGGAAGGACCTGCGCGCCATCGGAGAGACAGAGCAGCGGCTCTATTCGCTAGACGCATGGAGGGAATGCCCATACTACTCCGAGCGCGAACGCGCGGCCTTGACCTGGACAGAGGCCGTGACTCTGATTACCAATGGCCACGTGCCCGACGGCGTATATGAAACAGTGCGCCCGCACTTCAGCGAAAAGGAATTGTCTGACCTCACCTTCACGGTGGCCACCATCAATTCGTGGAATCGTCTGTCGATTGCCGGACGCACCACACCGGGAACGTATCAGCGGACGCAAACACACAAAGCACGAAAGGCTGGTTGACGGGGAGTAATCGTGACCATTCCCGGGCGGATAAGTCCGGATTCGGACACATGCCAAACAGGCTTATGAGCCTTGCTCTTTTGTTTTCAGCTGCATTTGCACGGGGCTTTTTGGCCACTCGCATGCGTAGATAGTCTATGGGAGAGTCGCCGTCCATGATTTTCTACAATCTGCGTCACGCCTTCCGGCAGCTCGTTCGCTTGCCCGGCTTCAGTATTACGGCGATCATTACTCTCGCGCTCGGTATTGGAGCTAACACCGCCATTTTCAGCGTGGTGAATGCCGTCCTGCGCCATCCGGCAGGAGTTGATCACCCGGAGCGCGTCGCCGTCATGAATGTGCTCTACAAAAAGTTGGCGCTCGACGTCCCCTTCATCTCCGTTCCCGACTATGCTGATACGGCCTCTCTCAAGAATGTCGTCGAGGAGGCGGCTATGGAGAAAGGCATCACTTTCAACACTGCTCGCGATGGAAAGGTCGAGCATGTATCCGGTGCGGGGGTCGGCTCACGGTGGTTCCAGGTCTTCGGCGCGCGTCCCATTCTCGGCCGCACATTCACCGCCGAGGAAGACCAGCCCAATGCCGGCCCGGTGGTGGTGATCAGCTACGGGCTGTGGCAAACGGTCTTCGGGGGACGCCGGGATGTAGTCGGGCAGACCCTTATGCTGGACCAGAAACCGTACCAGGTAATTGGCGTGATGCGCAGCGATTTTGACTGGCCGCGGCGCAACCAGGTATGGGCACCCATTGCGCTCGACCCCAAGGCCTTTGCGGCCGACCAACGCTACAACGAGAGCTACCAGACATTTATCCGCTTGCGTCCCGACGCAAGCATCGCGCAGGTGAACGCCGGAATTACAGGAAAAGTGCGCGAGCGGATTCTCACGGAAGGCAGCCAATCTTTCGGACGCAGTTCCGACTGGTCCTTCTACGCTTCGCAACTGACGCAATTCGCCGCCGGTCCGCTACGTAAGCCGCTCTACGTCCTCTTCGGAGTGGTTGCGCTTGTGCTGCTCATCGCCTCGGCTAACGTCGCCGGGCTCTTTCTCGCGCGTACCGCTGCTCGTACCCGCGAATTCGCGATTCGCACTGCACTCGGCGCGACCGCCTCAGCCATTGTCGGCCAACTGCTCACCGAGACCATGCTGCTTGCCGGGGCTGCCACTCTCATCGGCATCGCCGCCGGACCCATCTTTGGCCGCATCCTGCTGTGGCTGATACCCCACAGCCTCGCCGAAGGCTACGAAGTACACATGGACCCAACCGTCCTTGCCTTCACCGCAGGCGCAGGACTGCTTACCTCGCTTATCGCCGGTATTGGGCCCTCGCAGCGGCTTCTGCGCCAGCACCAGTCGCTTGATCTGCATGAAGGCGGACGCAACGCTACCGCGTCGGTTGAAAAACAGCGACTGCGTAGCGCGTTCGTCATCGGCGAGGTCGCGCTTGCCTGCCTCCTGCTCACAGGCACCGGCCTCTTCCTTTTCAGCCTCCGCCAGCTTCAGCAAATCGATCCCGGATTCAACCCCCATGGCGTGCTTGCCGGCTCCGTCTTCTACTCCGGGGACGACTTCCAGAAGAGCGATCCGCGCCAGGCTACCTTTATCAAAACGGTTATCGACAATCTCTCAGCGCAGCCTGGCGTACACGCTGCCGCCGCCGTCGACCCTTTACCCTTCGACCCAAATAACGGAGGCTCCAGCTCCTTCCAGATCGTAGGGCGTCCTACTCGCCCCAATGACCCAGGTCCGCATAGCAATCAGAGCAATGCGACACCCGATTATCTGAAGGTAATGCAGATCCCTCTGCTCGCTGGACGCTGGATTTCTTCCGAAGACCGGGCTGACACCGAGCCGATAGTCGTGATCGACAGCCGTCTCGCCAACAAGTTCTGGCCAAACCAAAGTCCTCTCGGGCAGCACATCGCCGGCAACGGGCCCAAAGCGGCCGTCATCATTGGCGTAGTCGCCACCATCCGTAACAGTTCGCTTGAGCAGGACACAAGTGACGGCATGCGCTATTACGCTTATGCGCAAACCAATGATTTCAGGACGGACTTTATAGTTCGTACGGATGGCGACCCCAACGCCCTGGCTCCGGCGATACAGCGCGCTATCGCAGCCGCGGACAGCACCCAGACCACCACTGATATTCAGCCGCTTGAGGATCTCGTCTCCGGCTCGTTCGCCGGCCGCCGCCTCATCGTCGACATGCTGGCCGCCTTCGCCGGACTTGCACTGCTCCTCGCCATCGTCGGCATCTACGGACTCATCAGCTATGTCACTAACCAGCGCACTGTCGAAGTAGGCCTGCGCATGGCCGTGGGAGCACAGCGTACGGACGTCATCTTCCTCGTGCTGAAAGGCGCGCTGGCGTGGGTCTTTACCGGACTCGTCATCGGCGCCATCCTTTCGCTGGTTGCCAACCGGCTTCTGCGGCAGTCCTTCGCGGCATTTGGCTCGGGAGTCGTCGAGTCGCTTACGCTCTCGGTTCTGTCGCTGCTCAATGTGGGAATGCTGGCCGCATTTCTGCCTGCGCTGCGCGCTGCCTCCATTCAGCCGATTCAGGCGCTGCGGAACGAATGACAGAGGCTGGTGAACTCAACGAGTCGGTGAGTTCACGGCCCGCTTGAAGCGCTCTGACATGCGACGAATCTGTTCGACCAGCTCAGGCGGGTCGCTGACTTCGAAGTCCACGCCGAACATACCGAGGTATCCGGCCAGCATTTCGATCGAATAGGCTCCGATGTGCAGCAGGCAGCTGTGCTCGTCGATTGCCTCAAGGGTTCCAGCTGTCGACGGGACCAATTCGGCGATGCGCGCGACCGGAGCGTGCAAAATCACTCGCACACGGTGTGGATATTGGTCGTATGACACACCGCGCGAGACATAAGCCGCGATGTCTTCCGCGGGGAGCTTTCGCGCCGTAAATCGCAGGCCGGATAGGACCGGCCTGTCGATGCGATCCACGCGGAAGGTCCGCCAGTCCTTGCGGTGCGCGTCCCAGGCAACCAGATACCAGCGGCGTCCGGAACTCACCAGGCGATGCGGCTCAACCATGCGCTCGCCGGGCACTCCGTTGTTGCCGCGATAGCCGAAGCGCAGCCCATCATGGTCGCGACATGCACCGGCGATCAGGGACAGCGTTGCAGCCTGGACCGTAGGACCCGAATTCGCTACCGGCACAATGAACGAATGAAGCGCCGAAATCCGCCGCCGCAGGCGCGAAGGCAGCACCTGTTCCAGCTTGGCCAGCGCACGTACAGAAGACTCCTCAATGCCGGTCACGCTGCCGCTGGCTGAGGTACGCAATCCCACTGCGACCGCAATCGCCTCCTCATCATCCAGCAGCAGCGGAGGTAGCGTGGCCCCCGCCCCGAGCTGATAGCCGCCCGACGTGCCGGAGGTGGAATGCACGGGATAGCCAAGATGGCGCAGCCGGTCCACATCGCGACGCAGCGTTCGCGAGGTTACTGCGAGCCGTTCCACCAACTCTGCGCCCGACCAATAGCGCCGCGCCTGAAAAAGAGAGAGCAGGCGAAGCAACCTGGCCGAGGTTTCCAACATGTTTTCAAGTTTGCCATATCTTGCGGACTGAATCTGTCCGCAAGGCATGACATCATCTTTAAACAGATCGACACCGTAAGCGCTGCCCCGCGGTCGGAGAAAGAGGACGTCTGCGATGAATCCCACCACGCCAAAGACTGACGGTACTATGCGGCACGGCAGCCTCGACGTGAATCTCGTAGCAGGGTGCCTACCCGGCGAGGCAGACACCGCCCATTGGGCCTACGGAATGCCGCTTTCCTACGTGCAGGAGATGGCCAGCCACTGGCTCAGCCTCCATGACCAGACCGCTCGGATCGCCACGCCCGTTGACCCTGACGACAACCGCGACATTCCAGATAAGGGTAGCGACTAGATCGAGATCGGCCTACTCCTGTCACCTGCTCCACTAAACTCTTTGAGCGATTCGCAACCCCACCTTTGGTTGCAAGACTTTTACACGCACCGGCTTTAGTGTCACTGCGATGCTCCATTCATTTTCACGGAGGCGGCACATAGCAATTTCACTTAAGGCTGGTCGACGGGAGGAAGTCTTGTTTAGATCCATCTTCAGCAGAAGCGTCTGGGCGCTTCTCTGCGGTTGAGCGCTGAGGCGTGCCAGTTGCATTGTCGGCTGACTTTGCCTGAGCTTCAGCGACCTTCCGAGCAAACATGGCGCCGTACCCTCTCGGTTAGCTCCGATTCAAATCTACCGTCCCTCGCGTAACCGTGCCGCCAGCCGGTCGGGCAATCCCGCCTGCACAATGGAAGTTTGCGCGAGCCGCACATCGTACGGAACGCGGCAAAACGTCACTGTCATCCGTGCGTCGTCATAAATAGCAAAAGCGGCGCGCCAGTCTCCGTCGCGCGGCTGGCCCACCGAACCTGGATTCACCAGGTAGCGGACGTTGTCACGAAGCTGCAGCTCGAATCCCTCCGGTTCATTGTGCGAACGATAGCGCGGGGCCAGCCGGAACCACTCGTCACCATTGGTCGCAAAGCCGCCTTGCAGATGAGTGTGCCCAAAAAAATTGATCCGCGTCTTCGCCTCGTGCAGCGGCAGCCAGGCATCGCGCACAGTCATCACGTAGTCATCCTCGTCGAGCAACGATCCGTGCACACAGCTCACCTGCGGACCATCGGGCATGAGCGGTCCAGCCGGAATCAGTTTCAGCCAATCGGTGTGCTCGGTGGAGAGTACGAGCTGCGTCCATTTCGCGGCGCGGCCGGCAATGGGATTGAAGTCCTCGAGGCTCGTGAGCCCGCTGCAGGCGCGGTCATGGTTGCCGCGCACAAATACCTGGCCCAGCTCTCGGACACGATCGATTACCTCGTTGGGATTGGCTCCATAACCAACCACGTCGCCCAGGTTCCAAACTGCGTCGTGCTCCGGCGCGGCGCTCTGCACGGCGTCCAGGGCCTGGAGGTTGGAGTGAATATCGGAAAGGATGAGTACACGCATGGATGAGTCAGCCGGTCAATCAATAGATCGGGCCTCTTCCAATCTATTCCCACTCTGCCCAGAAGCAAAGTCCGAATGAAATCCGGTCTACGTGTCTGATCACACGGCGATGCGGGCCCAATGGCCCGGCGAGCACTCCCTTAGTGGCAAGGTTCCTGCATCCACCGACGGTTCAAGCATGGCCAGCGGCTTCTCAACATCCATCGCCATGGTGGGCACGGCACCCAACAGAGCTTTCGTATACGGATGAGCCGGGGAGCGAAAGATCGCCTCCCGCGGAGCTTCTTCGAGCAGCAACCCCTGCCGCATCACTGCCACATGGTCGGCCACCTGCGAAACAACGGCGAGATCGTGCGAGATGAAAAGCATGGTCAATCCAAAGCGCTCCCGCAGGTCGGCCAGCAACTCCAGAATCTGCTGCTGGACCGTTACATCGAGGGCCGTGGTGGGCTCATCGGCAATCAGCAGCCGGGGACGGTTCGCGATCGCCATGGCGATCAGGATGCGCTGCCGCTGGCCGCCCGAAAATTGGTGCGGATAATCCTTATAGCGATGCGAAGGGTCACTCAGGGCGACGGCATCCATGGCCCCCAGTACTGCCTCACGCACCTGACGCCGCGATTGCTCGGGATGATGCACGCGAATCGCCTCGGCGATCTGCTCCCCCACGCACATCACGGGATTCAGCGCGGTCATCGGCTCCTGGAAAACCATCGCAATCTCGCGCCCGCGCAGCTTCCTCATCGCCTCAGGCGCAAGCGCCAGCAGATCGACGCCGCCGAAGCGAATAGCTCCCTCTACGTGCGCCATCGGATCGAGTAGCCGCAAGACGGCCAGCGCCGTGACCGACTTGCCCGACCCCGATTCCCCCACCAAACCCAAAACCTGGCCCTGCTCCACGCGCAGATTCAGCTCGCGTACCGCCGCTGTGGATCCAAAACGAATTGTCAGACGATCGATTTCAAGAAGAGAGGCCACGCGCTCATGCTACCGAATAGGCGCATGCAAAGCACGCAGCGCGCCCGCGAGCGCCGAGATGTGGAATCGGTGCGTACAATCGGAAACTTTATGAGGTATCCTGCCCTCATGCGAGAGGATGTGCTCAGATAGTTTTTCTTAGGGCAGGTACCGGTCAGCGGCTTAGCGCAAGATGGCAGTGCTCGGTGGAACGCCTAGACGCCGTGGAATCAAATATTACGATTGAGGATATGCAGGATTCGTTCTTCCTCGAACGTCAGCACGTGATACTGCTCTGTGATGCTGCCCTTCTAATAAACTCACCTCAGAAGCCGTCACGAATTGCTGATGGCCTCAGACCGTTTCGAATGGGACGATGAGACTCTGAGCGAGGTTCTCTCTGATTGCGCATGTCCCGAGGTCAACTTCCCGCTCAATGACAGCACATTGAGAATGCATCGAACCTGGCTCACTGGCGATGCCGTCCCTCCTGCCAGACCGGCTAGTTCGGACAATCCATTTCATGGGCACCTTGTCTCCGCGCCGAGAAAAGTTTCCACAAGTAGTCGTTCTGTCGCGAAGTAGCGCGTTTAGGCCAACTCCACCTCGATCTTCGCTGCCTCTCGGTCCAGCTTCACGATCCTGAAGCTACGAACCTGACCTGCCTGAAGGGTTTCAGGTTTGCTGGCAGTAGACGGTGCGCCGCCTTTCCAGCGAGCTTGCAACATGGATGTGAGCGACGACAAATCCACTTGGGCTTCGCTCTTGTGCTCTTGTTCTGCCGGAGTGCTTACTGCCATTCGGCAAGTGGCGTGAACGCCCTCGCCCAGTTCCACGATGGTCAAACCCGGCGACTGCTCCGATGAATGTTTCGATTTCTGTTCAAGGATGCGACCGGAAACAACATCGCCCTCTGCGTGCTCAACGAGATATTCGTCAATGCTGGTGGGAACCAGTTGCTTGATACTCAGCTTGATCTGACACTTATCCGTATCGATGCCGAGCACCTGGGCTTTCACCACTTGGCCGACTCTCAAAACATCCTGCGGATGGTTGATATGTTTTTCGGCGCTGATTTCGCTGACATGGACGAGGCCCTCAACACCCTCCGTGAGCTGAACAAAGGCGCCGAACTTCATCAAGCGTACGACGGGACCTTCAATTACCGAGCCTACTGGAAACCTGCGCGGCACCTCAGCCCATGGATCGCCGAGCGCCTGCTTGAGTCCCAGAGAGATACGGCGGGCGTCCCGATTCACAGACAGAATTACGACTTCTACAGTGTCCCCTTGTTTGAGGATGTCACTGGGCTTTCGAACCTTCTTGACCCATGACATCTCCGATACATGGATGAGGCCTTCGATCCCAGGCTCCAGTTCGATAAATGCTCCAAAGTCGGTCAGGCGTGCGACTGTGCCGGTGATCCGCTGGCCTGTCTTGTATCGCTCTGCCGCGGAATCCCAAGGCTCCGGCTGAAACTGTTTCAGCCCGAGCGAAACGCGTCTGCCTTCAGTGTCGATCTTCAGAATCTTGACTTGAAGTTCTTGCCCTACCGACAGCGCATCTTCCGGCTTGTTCACCCGGCCTCGCGAGATATCACTGATGTGCAGCAGCCCATCGATTCCGCCAACATCGACAAAAGCGCCGTAGCTGGTAAGACTGCGAACCTGGCCGCTGACGGTATCGCCCTCCTTGAGTTCGGAATAGCGGCTCCCTTCGAGCGCACGGGCCTGTTCTTCGGCTATGACGCGGCGGTCGACGACCACATCCTCCTCGGCCACGTCGAGCTTGATGATCCGGCAGGTTATCTCCTGATCGACCAGCTTCTCCATCTCGCCGGCGTCACGAGTTCCGCTGCGAGATGCCGGCATAAAGGCGCGCACGCCCACATCGACACTGAGACCGCCCTTCACGACGGCAGTCACTCTGCCAGTAATCGCCGACTTTTGCGCGAAGGCGTCTTCGAGCGATGCCCAATCAGTTACCGGCGCGATTCGAAGGCGAGAAAGCTCGTAATAACCTTCCTCATTGCGGCCCTTCACGGAAACCGGGAACCGGTCTCCGGGTGCTATACCTTCGCCATTGTTCTCAAAGGCGCCGCGCGACAGAATTCCCTCTACCTTGAATCCGATATCCAAAAATACCGAGTCAGCGGAAACGGATATCACCGTACCTTCCAACTGTTTTGCGCGATCTTCCGGTTTATGGGCACGGCTCTGTTCAAATTGCGAGAGAAGCGCGCCAAACGATTCGGTTGATTCTGTGTCAGATTCAGGAGTGACTTCAACTGGCGGCGGGGTTTCTGGAATGCTCTTGTTTGTCATGACCAGATTCATTTTGGCATGATTCAACGAGCTGCGTCTCAGCCGGTCAACGCCGTTCTATGCAAACACATCTTTAGAATTGGTGGGCCCACCAGGATTCGAACCTGGAACCAAAGCATTATGAGTGCTCTGCTCTGACCATTGAGCTATGGGCCCTTATCTCGCAAGCCTTCGCCCGTATTGCGCCATCAGCGTAATATGTGCGAAAGGATGTGCGCTCAGGGTTTTATTGTACCGGGTTGCGCCTGGAGACGGACACAGGTTTCCCTCAAGTGGGTCGATGACTCCCAGGGATGCGATATACGGCCTCGTCTGCCGATGCCAGCATGGCGCTGATCACATCCAGGCGGCGGTGAGTTCCGCCCCGGGACGAAAAATAGCTACAGGCCGGCAGCGAGACGGCCTGTAGCCACTTCCTTCGAACGAACGGCTATCCCTTCCCAGACGCTCCCGCTCAGGGTACACAAACCGGTCCGGCATCTTGCGTAAACGTGTCGTTATTGGAGAACCATCCGTGGATACCGACAGACGGCGCTCCATAGAACCATGAGAAGAATGCCAGCTCCTGCAGGTGGTAGGTAAATCCGTTCTGCGGATTGAAGATCGGCGGGGCCAGCGTGCCGCTCAACGGATCGCCTACCTCTAAGTTCCCTTGACACCCCGATACCTGCCCGATGTGGCCCCACAGCGGCGTGGGATTGTTGCCGAAAGGATCGTTCATCCACTCTGCTACCTCGTGGGACATGTCGGAAACGTCTGGCACTGGACTCACGAATATTTCGCCGGTGTCAAAATCGGCCGTTCCGATGGTCTGTTGCCCGCTCGAGCCATGGAAGCCTAGAATGCAGCACGCGGTATTCGGCGCCAACGTGCCGCAGTTCACTCCCGCTGCAAACGCTTCGCACTCCACCACGTTGTGCGTGACAAACATCGGGAACGTTGTGGGATTTACGCCCTGTGCGCCCAGGACCGACGCAATGGCGTTAAACAGGGCTGGCTCGTAAATGTTGATGTCCACGATTCCTTCCGTACCGGTTGGGCATCCGCCGAACGCCGCGCTGGGATAGGCCACGCCATTCCCCGCCGGAACGTTGATGACGATTGCCGATACCGTGTGCACCGGGCTCAGAAGCACGTGATACGTCACGTTATTGTCGAAGTTGACGTTGCCATGATTTAGAAGCTGGAAGAAGTTCGCTCTCTGAAATGCATCGGTCGTCTCCGTGGTGCCCACGTCCGTGCCGCCATAATTGAAATCGAACCCATTGAATATCGGGGAATTTTGTACCAGGGTCAGCGGAATATCGTTCGGAGCCGTCAAGCAGCTATCGTCCTTCACGGAAGGATTGAACGTTGTCACACCAGGCTGAGTGAGCACGTTTCCACTCGAATCTACGCCGACAAACACCGAATTCGTAACCACGATCACGGGAACAATTTGGCTGGGAATCGCTGTCCGTTCCGGCCCATTAGAGAATGGACTGCTTCCCACGATCGTGCCGCTGTAAGTGTTGCCGTCACGGCTGGACGTAACTGTGTAGTTGAAAAGTGGCAGATGCGCACCGTTGCTGCTTTTGTTGCTGCTATTGCTGGCCCCGAGCGTTCCACTCTTAAGCGCAGTTGCCAGCGCCATGGATTGTCCCGTTTCCGAGTCTTTGGCGGGTTTGAGAAAGGGGTTCTGCTTGGGCAGCACGCTCTGCTGCTGTCCAAACACCACGGGCGCAGATACGACCAGCGCGATCAAGGCACGCAGGGACGACATCATCGATTTACGAACCATCTATTCCTCCTTGTGAAGCCGGCGAATCCCGAGATAATTCGTCAAAGGCTCCGGAACAACTGCAGCCTTTCTTGATTTGCGTCTAGTACTCGTCAGACACACGTACTGCCGAGCCCTTGTTGCCCGCGAGCTTTGTTCAGACATCTGGAGGAACAGCTAGACGGTCGAACCATCCGGAGAAAGAAGGCTTCTCCTTTAAAAACTCTCTTGAATATCCTTGTTGCGAAACCTTTGTCAAGAGATTTGACGTGTGAGAATAGCGGAAATTTTGATGGTATGCGGACTTCATCCATGACCCACTGCGAGCGTTCCGCAGCATGCCGCTACTAGGTTAGTGAAGAAAGCGTGTCGGATACGAACAAAAAGAAGGTGGCAGTTCCGGAAGATGTGGTGAGGGGTGTGATTGCTTGTGTCCGTGCCCGTGGACGAGCGGGAATTGTTAAGCTAGCTCCCGCGACCGCAGTGTAGTACAACTCGCGGGTGGGTAAGCGCGCATTTTTTCGATTGACGTTCATCTCACGAAGATGATCCGCCGATGATCCAACGGATGGCCTGATATGTTGACCACCGTGTACATGCCGTGTACAACGCCGGTGTAAATTCAGCCCTTCTCGATCTTGTGTGAGCATGTGGAATGTGCAACATCCGGATTCTATTCGTCTGCCGAAGGTATGCGTTTTATGGGGGGAGTCGGGGGACCAACGTTAGTCGATCTTCTGTAATGGCTCATTTTGAGATAGTCGAAGGCCCACCACCCGCGGGCGAGATTTACTTCCCACCTGTCTCAGCCCACAGAAAAGCCAGCTCATCCGCCTCATCTTCTACAAACTGCGACACGGAGACGCCTGCGCTATGTCCCCCCTTCAGCGAATAGTGCAGCAAAATCGGACGGTCGCTCCCGCTCGCCGTCTGCATCAGCGCCGTCATCTTGCGCGCGTGCAGCGGATCGACGCGCGTGTCGCTGTCGCCCGTAAAGAACATGATGGCTGGATACTTTGTCCCCGGCTTCACGTTCTGGTAAGGCGAGTACTTCACGAGAAACGCAAAGTCCTTAGTGTTTTCCGCGCTGCCATATTCCGTTGTCCACGCCCGGCCAAATTCGAAATTCTCGTAGCGTAGCATATCGAGCAACGGATAGCCGCACCAAATCGCGCCAAACAGGTCGGGCCTCTGCGTCATAGCCGCGCCCATAAGCAGGCCACCGTTCGAGCGCCCGCGGATCGCGAAGTGCTGCGGCGTTGTGTAACCGTTCTTGATCAGATATTCGGCCGCCGCGAAGAAATCATCGAAGACATTCTGTTTATTCTCGAACATCGCCGCCTTGTGCCAGGTCTCGCCATATTCGTTTCCTCCGCGCAGATCGGGCTGAGCGAAAAATCCTCCCTGCTCCATCCACCACGCATATTCGGATTTCCACACCGGCAACATGGGCACATCAAATCCGCCGTAGCCGGTCATCAGCAGAGGTGCCTTGCCGTCGCGCGCCAGACCCTTTTTGCCCGCGATGAACATTGGCACGCGCGTGCCGTCCTTTGACGTGTAGAAGACCTGCGTCACTTCATACTGTGACGAATCGAAGGGAACCTTTGCCTCACCAAAGACCTCCGAGTGCCCGCTCTTCGTGTCGTAGCGATAGATCGCCGGCGGCGAGATGAACGACAAGAAGGTATAGAAACCTTCCGTCTCGCCAGGCCGCCCATACACCACTGACCCCGAGCCAATGCCCGGGTAACTCAACGTGCCCGTTTCGCGGCCTTCGAGCGTGTAGACGGTGGTCTCGCTCTTCACATCCTTGAGGCGTGAAACAAACAGCTTTCCACCCACCACGCTGAAGCTATCGATCTCGTCCTTGCCTTCGCCAATCACGGATTTCCATTGCGCCGGCTGGCCGCCTGGAACTACCTCCACGATGCGTCCGTTCGCTGCCTGATAGTCGGTTTTTAGGAAGAAGCGGTCATCGATGTTTGCGGCCTCCATATGAGCCTCGATGCCATAAACCAACGGGACGAAATCGCTCTCCGGCTTGCGCAGGTCTTTCACCAGGATGTCGTCCCTTGTCGCCGGCACGCCATGACCGATCTGAACAATCAGGTAGCGCTGGTTATCGGTGACGATTGCATCAATCAGATCCAGTTCTCCCAGCTTTGTCCCGTGATATTCACCGCCGAAGACCTTCACATCCTTATCCTGCGGAGTGCCGAAGGTGTGCAGCCACACCGTCGAGCCTTCATGGGGTGTGAAGCGCGAATAGTACAGGCCCTTGTTCGCAGGGCTCAGACTCACGCCGAAATAACGCGCGGCAGGCAGAACGTCCGCGAGATCCTTGTGATCGTTCACGTTCATCGCATGAATCGAAAGTTCGTCCGCCCCGCCCTGACGCACTCCGTAAACCAGCAGGTCGCCCTCTCGCGAGACGTCCAGAATGTTGACCGAAGTATTTTGGTCGGCGCTGAGTTTGGTCGCGTCAATTAGCCGTTCGTCCCTGCCTTGCCACCCGACGCGCATATAAATCGACGGCTGGTTTTCCTCCGCCAGCCGCTTCTCGAAGAAGTATTTCCCTCCATAAAGCGAGGGAATCGCGTACACGTCGACCCGTTCCAGCGCCGTCAGGGTCTTCACAATCTCCGGGCGAATCTTCACCTGCGACAGATAGCTCTGTGTGTACTGGTTCTCGGCGTCAATCCATGCTCGCGTCTCAGGACTCTTTGCATCCTCCAGCCAGCGGTAAGGGTCTTCGATTTTAGTGCCGTGGTAATCGTCAGTAATCGCATGCACTGCGGTGACCGGTGGAGCAGCCAACACAATGCCATCGCCACCCTGAATCGTCCGCGTCTGCCCTTGCAGGGCGAGGACAAAGCAGAAAATAAGCGGGGCGAGAACCATCCCGCGCCTTCCGGAAAACAAATTGCGTTCCTGCATGTGGTGTTCCTATCGAAGAGAGGATGGGGCCGATGTGCTTTCAAGACAGAAACTCCATCCTAACGCCTGCAGAACACGTTGTGGCTTACAGGTGAATCCAACCTTCCACAATCGCCCACAGCGAGACACTCCCCACCACAATCCACAACAGCACACCCTGAATGAGCGGCCTTGCGCCCACGTCTCTGATCGTTTCCCGTGAAATCCCCGTCCCAATCAGGAACAGCGTCACCCCCAACCCCACGCGCCCCAGCCGCGCTAGCTCGGGATACAGCGAGCGCAGCCACGGGACATAGCTGTTCATCACCGCCGCCAGCACAAAGAGCAGGATGAACCACGGCCACTGCACCCGGGTCCGGCTTTTCTTTACTGCGGCCACGCCCAGTGTTAAAGGGACGATCCACAATGCGCGCGCCAGCTTTACCGTCGTTCCAATGGCTAGCGCAATCGCGCCATATTTGGCCGTTGCACCCACAACGGAGCTCGTATCATGAATCGCCAGCGCCGCCCACAGCCCGAACTGCGTCTGCGACAGATGCATGACGCCGCCTATCACGGGGAAAATAAACAGCGCGACGGAGTTCAGCACGAACACCGTGCCCATCGCGACGGCCATCTCCTCCTCGCTCGCCTCGGTCACCGGCCCCAGGGCTGCAATCGCGCTGCCCCCGCAAATCGCCGTTCCCGCTGAGATTAGAAAGGACTGAGTCTTCCCCACCTTGAAAAGCCGCCCCAGCAGCAATCCCAGGCACATGGCGAACGTAATCCCCACAGCTGTATACAAAAATCCCGACCGCCCTACACGAAGCACCTGCGCCAGATTCATCCCGAATCCCAAACAAACCACTGAGGCCTGCAATAGAAACTTGGACAGCCTACGCGCGTCGATGTGATAGTGGTGGACGGCGAATAGTCCATACGCCAGTCCCGCGGCGAGCGCGAGAGGCGGGGAGAGTATCCCGGCCGCGGCCAGGATGATCCCCACGAAGAACAAATTCTTTGTCATAGCTCCCATGGTCTTAGCCTAAAATTTTCCGTCCTCCGCCCCTCTTATCCTTGTCCACAGCCCGCCACTTGGCCGGTCTGTAAAATCAACCCATCCCGCATGGTTTCCATCCCAAACCCTCCGCGCTGGCAACGAGCACTCGCAGTCCTACGCCCCTCGCACCGCCACACGGCCTTCAGCGCCACACTGCTTCTCATGGCCTCGGCCGTGCTCTCGCGCGTTATTGGATTGGTCCGTGTCAAATACATCGCTTACATCTTCGGGCGCAGCGCCGACGCTGACGCGTTGCTAGCCGCCTTCCAACTCCCTGACATGATCTCCTATTTCCTGGTCGGAGGAGCGGCATCTATCACATTTGTCACCATGCTCAGCCGCTATCGCGAACAGGGTCGCGACGCCGAGGGCGAACGCGCCATGTCCGTCATCCTCACCACCATGACTCTGGTGCTGGTGATCGCGATTCTACTCGCCGAGTTCGCCGCGCCCTGGTACGTTGGCTGGTGGTTCAGCGGATTCTCGCCCGCCAAGGCTGACCTCACCACGCACCTCACCCGCATTCTGCTCCCAGCGCAACTCTGCTTTCTCGCCGGGGGCGTCCTGGGGGCTGTCCTTCTCGTCCGAAAGCAGTTCGCCGTGCAGGCCGTCACGCCGCTCATCTATAACCTCGGAACGATCCTTGGCGGCGTCTTTCTCGCGCGCGTGTTGGGCATTCGGTCGCTCGCCATCGGCACCCTCGCTGGAGCCTTCTTCGGTCCTTTCCTGCTGAACGCCATCGGAGCCCACCGCGCCGGCGCGCGCTACCGCCCCATCCTTGACTGGTCGAACCCCGGCCTGCATGAGTGGGTTCGCATGTCCATCCCGCTCATGCTGGGCGTCTCACTCGTGACCGCCGACAGCTGGATCATCAATCACTACGCTTCGCACACCGGCGGAGCCATTTCTCTTCTCACCTACGCCAAGCAGATCTTCACCGCGCCTGTCGCCCTCGGCCAGGCCGCCGGAGCCGCCTCGCTGCCCTTTCTCGCCTCGCTGTATGGGAGACTTGGCGACGATGGAAAACCCAGCACCGCGCCCTTTGCCCGCGCCGTCAACGCCTCCGTCTCCCGCATTCTCGCGTTTTCCATTCTCCTCACCGCCTTCATGATCGCCATGGCTTTCCCAGCAGTCGATCTGCTCCTGCGCGGCGGAGCCTTCCATCGCACCGACTCCGCCACCATGGCCCTCTTTTTCGCCACCTTCTCGGTATCGCTCTGCCTATGGTCCGCACAGGCCATTTATGCTCGCGCCTTTTATGCCGCCGGCAACACCGTTACCCCCATGGTCGCAGGTACCATCGTCACCCTCGTTTCGTGGCCTATCTACTGGTCGCTCTATCGCTCCATGGGACCACTAGGGCTGGCCATCGCCTCCGACATAGGCATCCTCATTCAGACCCTCACCCTGGCCATCCTTCTCAACCGCCGCCGCATGGTCCCGCTTAGCAACCTTGAATTTCCGGAACTGCTCCGCTCGCTCCTGGCAGCTGTCTTCAGCTACGCCGCGCTTGTCGGACTGCGCCACCTCTTTCCTACCACCAGCCGCCCGCACGAGCTGGCGCTTCTCCTCGTCGCTACAATCGTCTGGCTCGCAATCTCGGCTGCAGTTCTCCGGCTCACTGGGTCAAAGCTGCCAGACCAACTCATGGGCCGCTTCTCGAAAGCGAGCGCCGCATAACCGGCGACCATCCATAAAAAAAAAAGGGGCCCATCAGGGCCCCATCAATCCTTGTAAGGATCCCACTCATTCGCTCCGGCCATCGCCACCCCCACCGGAGTCAGCGTGTGCAGAATCATCACGCTGTTCTCATGCGCCTCCAGCACCTCATTAAGGCGCTTGTAGCAGTGCGGGGACTCATCGACACCCGCGCCGCGCAGCTCCACGTTGGCTTCTGCGATTTTCGCGTGCATCATCTCGCGCGTGATCTTTCCCGGACGCTTCACTTCGCCTGTCTTACGATCGACGGCGCCCGTCGCCTCGCGGCGTCCAATCACACGTCCGGCACCGTGAATGGTGCTGTAAAGAGCCAGTTTCGACTCTTCACTCTCCACGCCTTCGAGAATGACCGCCGGCTCCGCCATCGTCCCGCCGACAAATCCCTTCTGCCCGGGAAACGCCGGAGTCGCGCCCTTACGGACCACCCAATACATTTCGCCGTCGTGTTCTTCGCGCCATGCAAAGTTGTGGTGATTGTGGACGCTCTCCACAATCGCCGCTCCCAGCAGGTGCGCCACGCGATCGCACACCCAGTCGCGTCCGGCGTAGGCATATTCCCCAGCAAGTGTCATCGCGCGGATATACTGCTCGCCCAGGTCACCCGAGGCCGAAAGTACGCACGGCTCAACCTCCATGCCATCCTTTGCGCCTGCCGCATTTAGGAACCAGGTCGCAACACCGTGCCCGAATCCGCGAGAGCCAAAATGCACGCCGATCCACACCCGATCATGCTCATCCGTGAACAGGTCGACGTAATGATTCCCCGAACCAATCGTGCCCAGCTGCCCCTGAGCCTTCTGCTTAAGCGGACGCGTGGATTCAAGATCCCAACCGGCGTGATCCCGGTCGAAGATCGGGTGTTCCACCTTCTCCGAATTCTTCCGCCCCACGCCGAAGCTCAGCGTCGACCAAACATCGTCCATGATCGTGCTGATCTTTGCACGCAGCTCCTTACCCGGCATATCCACCCGGACGGCCTTGTTACCGCAGGCAATATCAAAGCCTACGCCTGAAGGGCTGATCGCGTCCTTGTACGCCACCACCCCGCCGATCGGCACCGCATAGCCCAGGTGCCCATCGGCCATCAGGGCTGCGCGATCCGCCGAAGCCGCGCAGGTCTTGATCTGCACCAGAGTCTTTTCTTCGTGTTCTCCCAGACAGGAATGTTTCCTACCATCTTCATGACCTTCTCCTTACCTATACGGATCAATCGCCCGAATTCGTCTTACCTGGCCGCGACTGCCAGCATCCTTTCGCTCGACAAAGCAAAAGTCCCAGCCTGCTGGCCGAGGCTCCTCACAAAACTCTCAGTTGATGAGCGTTATCTCGCGAGTGGACCCCGGTCCTGGGCGTGCTCATTCGACGGCGTGGCTGCCAGTGCACTTTCGACAGCGGGTCGATGATTTCGGAGTTGGGATAGGAGTCGCATCGCTTCTGGAGCTCTGTCGAGCTGTTACACTACAACACGGTCACTCGGAATTTGCAGGTCTTCTTTTTCGATCTTCTTTTTCGACCCCCAAACATAAAAGGCCCCAGGCATGGCCCGGAGCCTTTCAAGCAATAAGTATTCGTGACAGCTACACTTGCGCCGGAACCGGTTTCCCGGCCTCAGAGTTAGCGCTCGCGTTTGCGCTCGAATTTACCGGTTTCGTTTCGCTGCCCGGTTTGCGGATGTCGATGCCGCCTTTGAAGAAGGCGCCATCTTCGATCGAAATTCGCTGCGCCGTCACATCGCCGGTCAGAGAACCCTCGCTGCGAATGTCCACGCGATCGCTCGCGCTCATGTTGCCCCGCACTTTGCCCAGGACGACAATTTCACGCGCCGTGATGTTCGCCGAAACCTGTCCGTTCCGGCCCACTGTCACGCGATTGCCCGGCAGATTGATCGCGCCTTCTACCTTGCCGTCGATGTAGAGCGATTCCGAGCCGCTCACTTCGCCCTTCACTACCAGGCTCTTGCCAATTGTCGCCTGGTCGGCAGTCGAAGCAGGCTGTGCGCTGGCCGTTGAAGTGCGGACTGCCGGTTCATAACTGGGGGTGGCAGGCGCCGCCGGACGAACCGGTTCGTTCGTGGGCGTCTGCGAAGAGCTGCTTGCCTGATTCGGTTTCCACATCGTGTTACTTGTCCTCTCTTCTTCTACTTGCCCCGCATGACTGCGGCGTCGTGGGAAAATCTCGCCCATCGCATCGCCGATCAAACCTGCGGAGCTTGAATTAGGTCGATCCCTCTATTGGTCAGACTTTATCAAGCCTATTTGCCAACCGCAATCCGCGCAACCGGCGCTGTGTCTCGATCTTATACACGCGCGCTGAAAAAATGCACCTACCCCTGTGAATCTTTTTGTTTTCCCCTTATCTCTTCAGTTACTTGCGGAATCGGAACCAAAGTGGGAACGGCTTGTTTGCGGGGCAACCTGCCCGTGCGAGCAATCTTCGCCCTTACCGCCTCTTCGTATTGCTGCCGTACCATGAGGTTGATGACCGACCGCGAACTTCTTCGCCAGATCGAGCGATCTCCCGGCCAGCGCGCCGGATACAAACAGCTCGTCCGCGAGTTCTCGCTCGGCGGAGGGCGCGAGCGCCGTCTGCTCCTCGAACATCTCGCCCGGCTCACCGCTGCCGGGCATCTGCTGAAAACGGATCGCGAGCAGTGGGCCATCCCCAAAGCCCCCGCAAAGGCCGGATATCAAGCCAACAACCTGGTGGCCGGACGCCTCGACCTGCACCGCGACGGCTTCGGCTTCGTCCGTCCCCCGCGGGGCGATCGCGAGGACGATATCTTCATCCCGCCCAACGAAGTCCACGACGCCATGCAGGGTGACCAGGTTCTCGTCGAGCTCATGCCCTCACGTAACGACGGACGCAAATTGGGACGTATCGTTAGGGTCCTTACCCGCCGCAACACGACCGTCATCGGAACCTTCCACTATGCCCGCGAAGGTCGTGGGAGCGAGAACTTCGGCGGCAATTACGTCACACCCTTCGACGACCGGATGAACCAGCCCATCCTTATCCCCTTCGACGCAGAGATGCCCAAACCGCGTGCGGCTAGCGCGAACCCGCATCGCGTCCTCGGCGAAGAAGCCACCCGCTCAATTCGTAACTATGACGGCAACAATCTCGAGGGCTTGGTCGTCGATGTGGAAATCACCAGTTGGCCCACGTCCACGCGCTCCGCCCGCGGCCGCGTCATCGAAGTCCTCGGCCATGAAGCCGACTTCGGCATCGACGTCGAGATGGTCATCCGCAAGCACCATCTCCCGCGCATCTTTCCCGACAAGGTCCTCGTTGAAGCCCGCGCAGTCGCCCATCTCGACCCCGAAGTCATCGCATCCCGCCGCGACTTCCGTGATCTGCCCATCGTCACCATCGACGGCGAAACCGCCCGTGACTTCGACGACGCCGTCCTCGTCGAACACGATAGCGCAACCGGCTACTGGCATCTCCAGGTTCACATCGCCGACGTCGCTCACTACGTCACACCCGGCACTGCGCTCGACCTCGAAGCGCGCCTGCGCGGCAACTCCGTGTACTTTCCCGACCGCGCCATCCCCATGCTTCCGCAGGAGCTCTCGACCGACATCTGCAGCCTGCGCCCTGGCGAAGACCGTCTCGTCTTGTCCTGTCTCATGAACATCGACGCCGGCGGCAACGTCCTCGACTACGAAGTCACCGAAGGCGTCATCCGCTCCGCGCGCCGTATGACCTACACCCAGGTTCACAACATTCTCGAGGGCGACGAACGCACCCGCGCCGAATTCGCAGACTCCATCCCGGCCTTCGAGCGGATGAAGCAGCTCGCCGAAATTCTCAACCATAAGCGCGATCGCCGCGGGTCGATCGACTTCGACCTCCCTGAGCCCATCATCGAGTTCGACGAGTTCGGAGCCATGAAGTCCGTCACCCGCTCCACGCGCAACTGGGCCCACCGCCTGATCGAAGAGTTCATGCTCTCGGCCAACGAGTGCGTGGCCTCATGGATTGAAACTCTCGGCGTGCCTTCGCTCTATCGCATCCACGAAAAGCCCGAGCCCCGCCGCATCGTCGAATTCGAAGACATCGCCGCGTCCTTCGGATATTCCCTCGGTCTTGGCAACCTCCCCGTCCGCAAATTCCAGACAAGAGGCGAGCGCCGTGAGCATCAACGCCGCGATGGCGACCGTGGCCGGTCGAACCCTCGCCAGCACGAAGTCCCCGAAGACATCCCCGTCACGCCGCGCATGTACCAGAAACTGACCGCCAAAATCGCTGGCAAGCCCGAGGAGCGCATCCTCTCCTACCTCATGCTGCGCTCGCTCAAGCAGGCCCGCTACAGCGAGAAAAACGAGGGCCACTTCGCCCTCGCCGCGCCGTGCTACACGCACTTCACCTCGCCAATTCGGCGCTACCCCGACCTCATCGTGCACCGCATCGCGAAGGCCCTGCTCGATGCCGGAGTCAGCGGCCATGGCCACCTCGTGCCCGGCGAACCCCACGCGAAACAGGGTTCAGAGCACAGGGCTCAGCGCTCAGAAGAGCATCTGGGCGCCACATCCTTTGCGCCCGCCGCTGGCGCAAACGGCGAGATGGAGATCATCACCGAAACAGATCTCAACCTCATTGCTCAGGAATGCAGCGAATCCGAGCGCCGTGCCGCCGACGCTGAACGCGAGCTCGTTGAATGGAAGAAGATCAAGTTCATGCGCGATCGCGTAGGCGAAGACTTCGACGCCATGATTCTCAGTGCCACCAAGTACGGACTCTTCGTCGAGCTCGGCGACCTCTTCGTCGAAGGCCTCGTGCCTATCCAAACCCTCGGCACGCTCGACAACGACTACTACACTTTCCGCGAAAACACCCGCGAGATTATCGGAGAGCGCTGGGGACGCCGCTTCCGTATCGGCCAGCGCGTGCGCGTTCTTCTCGATCGCATCGACGCGGCCCAGAGGCGCCTACAATTCTTGATCATCGAGGATGAAGCGCAGGGAACCGATGCGGGTGCCCCACCCTTGCGCTCAAAGCAGGCGCATGGGTGGGATAAGAAGAAGCCCAGCTCATCGAAATCCAAGCCCAATAACAAATCAAAGAGCAAAGCAGCGAAACCCAGCATGCAGCGGCAGGCTCCGAAGCCGCACCCATTCCCCAAAAAGAAGAAGACCAAACCCCGCAAGTGAGATTCCCGGAAACGGAGGCCGCCGCGCCTGCCGAAGGAATAAAGTAGTCCTCCAATGACAGAAATCACGCCGCGTGCAGGAGAGCAGCTTTCCCGTACTTATCTCGCTCTCGCCATCGCCGGGGCGGCGGCATTTCTGTATCTGCGAACGTTTCTGCTCCCCGCCACTCCCGTCATCGCGCACGATGACCAGACCATCTTCTTCGCCCGCGCTGTAAACATCCTTCACGGGCAGACTCTCTACCGGGACTTTTTCGAGTTCGTGCCGCCGGGCACTGACCTGCTCTATGCTGCAGGCTTCCGCCTCTTCGGTGTTCATGCCTGGCTTCTTCAATCCTGGAGCATCGCCCTCGGCCTGGCGCTTTTCTGCCTCGTCACCCAACTCGCCAGCCGAATTCTTCGCGGCCCGGTCATCCTGCTTCCAGGGCTTCTCTTTCTCGTCTTCGATTTCGCTCCCGCAATGGTCCCGACCCACCACTGGTACAGCACCCTCGCCGCACTTGCCGCGGTCAGCGCACTTTCCGGCGGATCAACCTCATGGAGGATTGTCGTAGCCGGCCTGCTCTGCGGCATCGCTACGTTATTCACACAAACCCAGGGCGCCTTGGTTTTCACGGCACTGCTCCTCTACCTTGTGTGGTTCAACTGGTCACATAGCGCGAGTCGCAGCCAATCAGAGAATGCGAAAATCCTCCCCGACCTTGCCGCCTTCATCCTTCCGTATCTCCTGGTGCTCTCCTCGGTCCTCGGCTACTACGTTTACAAGGCCGGCTTCCACACATTGTTCTTCGATCTCATCGTCTTTCCGTTGCGCTATCTCTCTTCGGGTGACTTCAACTCGCCTCGGGCCTATCTGCGCCAGTTTCCGCCTCTCCATTCCTTCGCAAGCATCGCAAGCCTGATCCCGTATCTGTTCATCTACGCGCTTGTCCCCTACATCTATTTCGTCGGCGCGTACCGGTTGTGGCGCAGACGGAGCGATCTACACCTCTCTCAGCTGCGCGAGATGATTCTCCTCCATCTCGTCGGCCTCGCCCTATTCCTGGCTGTCGCCACCGGACCTCGCTTCTACCGCCTTTGCACAGTCGCCGCCCCCGCCGTCCTCATCTGTGTCTGGCTTCTCGACGAGCATGGCCCGATACACAGGTTCCTGCGCTGGCTCCTCTTCGCTCTCGCTGCCGTTCTCGCGTTGCTGCTGCCCCTCTACCGGCAAGCGCAGCACCATGCCATCCTCGACCTGCCTATTGGTCGCACCGCCTTCTCCGACCCTGAGGAGTTCCGCGAGTTCCAGTGGCTCGCCCAACGCACCCACCCTGCGGAGCCATTCTTCAACAACTCCGCGCTCACTCTCTACCTCTCCCTCAACAATCCCACCCCTGTCGAGTTCGTCATGGACGGCGAATTCACCCGGCCAGCACAGGTTGCGGCCGTCCTGCGGGCGCTTGAGCAGCACCCACCGCACTTCATCGCTCTCGACGCCAGCTCCGACAACACCCCGGCATCCGAAAGCAGCAACGCTCACGACCACTCCGAACCGTTCCGGCAATACATCCCGCAGCACTACTCACTTGTCCGAACCTTCGCTCTCGACCATAACTCTCGCCCGGAAGAAATCTGGGAGCTGAAACCCTAGTCTCCAGCCACGCGTATACTCAAGTGTCCACTATGCAACGCCCACCAATCCTCATCGTCCACGGCGGAGCTTGGGCCATCCCCGACGATATGCTCGAGGCCCACGAGCAAGGCGTCTTCGACGCGCTTCAGACCGGTTATGCGCTCCTGGAACTTGGAGCTTCAGCCGTCGATGCCGTCGAAGCCGCTGTTACCAAGCTCGAAGACGATGCCACCTTCGACGCCGGACGTGGCAGCTTTCTCACCCGCGATGGGCGCGTTCAGCTCGATGCCTTGCTCATGGACGGCGCCACGATGCGCGCCGGCGGAGTCGCCTGCGTCGAGCGCCTGCGCAATCCCATCCAGGCTGCGCGCCTGGTGCTCGACAAAAGCCCTCACGTCTACTTTGTCGCGCAGGGTGCGGAACAGTTTGCCGCCGCGCACGGCATGCCGCTCATCGACAACTCCGATCTGGTCCTCGACCGCGAACGCAAACGCCTCGCTCAGGCTCAATCGAACGAGCGCGCCGGACTTCCGGACCTCACCTTCGCCGGTAACGAATTCCGAGACGACAAATCGCCCGAGACCGCCACACCACCGCTCGATTCCCACGATACGGTGGGAGCCGTTGCTCTCGACCAGCACGGCAACATAGCCGCCGCCACCTCCACAGGAGGCACCCTCAATAAAGATCCCGGACGTGTCGGTGACTCGTCACTCATCGGCTGCGGCTGCTACGCAGATAATCAGAGCGCCGCCGTCTCGCTCACCGGCTGGGGCGAACCTATTATGAAGCTGGTGCTCGGCAAGTGGGCCACGGACCGCGTCCAGTTAGGCCGGTCTCCAGAGCAAGTTGCCCCCGAAGCTATCTCATACTTGCACAAGCGTCTCGGTGGACACGGCGGCATCATCCTGCTGGCCGCCGACGGACGGTATGGCCTCGCTCACAACACGCCGCGCATGGCTTGGGGCATCTGCAGCAGCGAAGGGCCGAGGACCGGCACGCGCATCGACTGAAACTCAATCACGACTGCGATAATTGAACTATGCTGGTACTCGCCTCCGCATCGCCGCGCCGCAAGGAATTGCTGGCCCAGGCCGGCTTCACCTTCACTGTCGCGCCAGCCTCGATTCCGGAAGAACCCAAGCCGGGCGAATCGCCCATCGCCTATGTCGCCCGACTGGCTCGGGAGAAGGCTCAGGCTGTTTACGCTCAGCAAGCGACACAGCAAAACGAAGACAACCCGCTCCTGGTCCTGGGCGCCGATACAACCGTCGTCGCACCTAACGGAGAAATCTTCGGCAAGCCGACCGATGCTGCCGACGCTGCCCGCATGCTGCGCCTGCTCGCCGGAGCCACCCATCAGGTCATCACCGGAGTCGCCGTCGTCGCTCAGGGAAGCATCGAAACCGCGGCCGAGGTCACCCACGTCACCATGCTCACGATGTCCGAGGAGGAAATCGCCGCTTACATCGCCACCGGCGAGCCCGCCGATAAGGCCGGAGCTTACGCCATTCAGGGCCGCGCCGCCCGCTGGATACCGCGCGTCCACGGGTGCTATTTCAATGTGGTTGGATTGCCGCTGACGCTGGTCGCCAGCATGATCGAGGGCACGCGCGCGCGCATAGAAAAGACCGCCGGTTCTATCCCCGAAACCGTGGCAGCTTCATCCATCTGAGTTTCTTTCCCAACTTCTCAAACGACGGATCCGCCGACACAACCGTAGCGTCGTATTCCATCGCCAGTGCAGCCGCGAAGCTGTCGGCATAACCCAACTTGTATCGATATTTCAGGATGGCCGCCTGTGTTGTTCGCTCCACGTCCGCATCGGCAATTGAAATCACCTGCCGCAGCTCGCGAATCGCTTGGAGCGCTCTCGCCTCGTCGACTGATTTCATGAGAATGTAGAGTACTTCTCCGAGATGGATGACGGACATCGATAAGCGAGTCGCGCCTCGCTCTCCGTCGCGAACCAGAGACCGTACTCTTTCACTTCCGTCATTCTCAGCCCCCATCAGATAGCGAAGCGTAGCATTGGCATCGAGCACATAGTGCTTCACTTCCGATCCTCTCGCTCCCGTTCTTTACGGCGTTCCTCGTTCAGAATCTTTTCCAGGTTATGACCTTTGAATGCCCCGTATAGCGCATAGACTGAAGCATATGGATTCGGATCCAGCACCAAATGGCCCCCTTCTTCCCGGAAGGCCACGACGCTCCCTTCCTTTAATCGATATTTCTTTCGCAGAGCGGCAGGAATTACAATTTGCCCCTTTGAGCTGATGACCGCAGTCGAAGCCATGATGTCTTACCTCCATGTAAGACACATCTTACTACAAGGTAAGACATTCGACCACTCAGATTGTAGAGCTTTGTTCCAGGATGAAAATGGGAATCAGAGTGACGCGAAGCGACGAGCCGCCCTACCCGTTCCCAATCCGCCGCGTCTCCGGTTCCACATTCTCGGCCGGTTTTGGAGGTGCAACGCGGGGAGTAGCCAGGATCAGCCCGATCACCGTCAGCAACGATACCGCAAGCAGCCCGTACTCCACCAATCTCAGCATGGCCTCACCTTTCCTATTCGCACAGCATCGCAGCCATCAGCGCCGTTCGCGGCGCCAGTTCCTTCAACACGATCGATTCATGCATCGCATGTGCGCCTTCGCCAACAGCGCCCATCCCATCCAGCGTGGGAACGCCTAACGCCGAGGTGAAATTCCCATCCGAGCCGCCGCCTGTCGCGGCTTCCTTTAAGTCGAAACCCATAGCCCCGGCGAGAGTTGCTGCCCGCCTGAAAAGAGCCACCGTCCCCCGCGTCCGCTCCATCGGAGGCCGGTTCAGTCCCCCCTCCACCTTCAGGACGCAGCCCTTATCCTGAACGCGCAATCGGTGAAAACGCTTGTCCATCCTCGCTGCATCGCGGGACTTCGCAATCCGCACGTCGACCTCCGCCCATGCCTCGGCCGCTACAACGTTAGACCGCGTTCCCCCCCGAATAGTTCCAGTATTTACGGTGATGCCACGGCTCAGGTCAGTAAATCCTTGAATGATCCCCACCTGTCGCGCCAGTTCGGCAATCGCCGAGTGTCCGCGCGCGAAATCCACCCCGCTGTGAGACGCCACTCCCGTCACATGAACGATATATCCGGCAATCCCCTTGCGAGCGGTCTTGTAGGCACCTTCTAATCCTTGCGCAGGCTCGAGCACATAGACCGCCTCGCACCCGCGCGCCAGTTTCTCTGTCATGGGACGAGAAATCGGGCTCCCAACTTCCTCGTCGGATACAAGGAGAAGAACGACAGGCCGCAACAGGAGTCCTTCCTGCAGCAGATGCTCGATAGCCGTCAACGCCATCGCCACACCGGCTTTCATGTCCAGCACGCCCGGACCCCATACCCTACCTTTCTCCACCTTGAAGGGCATTTTCGTTAGTGTGCCTAACGACCAGACCGTGTCCAGATGCCCCAACAGCATGACCGGCTTCACACCTCGCCCGCCCCACCCGAAACGCACCTCCAGTAGGTCGCCAAAGCGGCGTTGGCGATGCCGCCGCACTCGCCCACCGATCCCTGCGCAGACCCTCGCTGCCAAATCGACGCAACGGTCGACTGCCACTTTGTCGTCGCTGGGGGACTCAACCTCGACAAGATCACGCAGCAGCCTGAGAATCCGATTTTCTCGCGCGCACATCTCCTCAAGCAACTTAACTGTCTGGTAACTATCAGATTTATTTGGCATTACCAATCTCGCCCATAAAGCCCCCAATCGCAGCTGAAACTATGCAAAATTCCCTCACAACTGTGGCAAATATACAACAGTGAAACTTCTTCTCTCGCCAGTAGTCTATGCCTTCGTGCCAAGTTTGGGACGAGGTTTGCCGTTTTGATCGAGAGCGTTCACTTTGAACAGACCATAGCCGCACCCCTTGAATTCGCAGGTATTGGCCTGCACAGTGGAGCCCCTGTGCGAATGCGCCTGCTCCCCGCGCCCGGCGGCTGCGGTATCCTTTTTCGCCGAACCGACCTCGACAACTTCGAGATCCCGGCCACTGGCCGCAACGTCGCCAAGGTCAGCTACGCCACCAGCCTCATGCGCCAAGGTGTGCTCATCTCCACCACTGAGCACCTGCTCTCGGCCTTCATCGGAACCGGCATTGATAACGTTATTGTCGAGATCGACAATCTTGAGCTTCCCATCCTCGACGGTAGCGCTCTGCCCTACGTCGAAGCCTTCCGTGAAGTTGGCCTCAAGATCCAACGCCGCCGCCGCGAATACCTCCGCATCCGCCAGACCGTCGAAGTCCGCGAAGGCGACAAGTTCATCGGCGTTTATCCCGGCGAGGGCTACAGCGTCTCTTATAAAATCGACTTCCCTACCCCCATCGGACGCCAGGGGTTTGTTGTCGATCTGGCCACCCGCGACTACGGCGCGCAGATCGCCCCCGCGCGCACCTTCGGATTCAAGGAGGATGAAGAGAAGCTGCGCGACATGGGTCTCATCCGCGGCGTCTCCGAATCCAGTGCCATTATTCTCAACCGCAACGGAGTCCTAAACGGCCCACTGCGCTTCGGGGACGAGTTCGTCCGCCATAAGGTGCTCGATCTCATCGGCGACCTGGCTCTCGCCGGCCACCATATCCTCGGCCACGTTGTTGCCGAACGTGCCGGACACGCTATGCACACCGCGTTGGTTTCGCGACTCCTAAAAGACCGCTCAGCCTGGGAGCTGGTCACCCTCGGCCAAGCCAAGTCTAAACTGAAGGACAAGCTCAAAGAAAAGATCCCAGCCCGGCGCCCCGCGCTTGTCACCGCCTAGTGGCAATCCCTGATTTCTGTTCGCTCAGACTTTCTCTCGATATGCTCCTCGAAGGTCCGAGCCTTCGTTTATGCACGCCGTAGTAGTCTTTTTCATCGGTTATTCGTTCCATCTTAAAATAGCGGACCAGACCATCTCGATCTGTAGCCTGTTCGTACTCGCCCTCTCGTTGACAAGCCAAATACAGTCCAGACCATCCTGCCGGCTGTAATAGCCGATACGAAATCTTCGACCAATCCTGCTTTCGCATGTCGGCGTCGTTCGATCCGCACGAACAAGACGAACCCGTGAACGTGGTGGAATGAACCTTGGTATGTCCTTGGTCAACATCTAATCCCACACTCGATCCCCTAATCCGTTTCCCTGCCTCTAGACAAACACCAAGCACTGCGGCTTCACAATTGGAAATACTTTTCCCGACTCCGCCAGCAATCCCGTCTTTGCATCTCTGCGAAAAACCGCAATCCCATCCGAGCCCTGATTCGCCACCAGCAGCCACCGCTCCGTAGGATCGAGCGCGATGTGCCGAGGCGTTTTGCCTCCGCATGAGGTCCGGCCCAGCAACGTTAATTTGCCCGTAGTCGGGTCCACCGCAAAGCTCACCAGTTGGTCGACGCCGCGATTCGCCGCATATGCAAAGCGCCCCGTTCGATCGAGAACAATCTCCGAACCGGTCGCATCACCCTTCGTATAGTCGTCCGGAGTCATCTTGATCTCTTGAATCGGAGTCAGCGTTCCAGCCGCTCCGTCCCAACGCAGAACCTCAACCGACGAAATCAGCTCATGTACGCAATAGGCCCAGCGGCCGTTGGGATGAAACCGCAGCGCTCGCGGCCCCGACCCCCGCGCGGCAGTCCACTGCGGCGGATCGCTGGGAGTCAACACAGCTGTCGCCGCGTCGAGCCTGTAGATATGAATGCAGTCCAGCCCCAGGTCATTCACCAGCACAAACTTGTTCTCCGGCGTCACGGTCACGCGATGCGCATGCGGCGCCTCTTGCCGTTCCGCGTTTGGTCCATGCCCGCTGTATTGGAAGTGCGAAACCGCCTCGCTCAGCCCGCCCGACGCCAGCACATGAAATGAGGCGGCGCTGCCGCCGGTGTAGTTCGCGCAGAAGACCGCCTGCCCCGTCTTGTCCACCCCCACATGGCAAGTGCCCGCGCCCATTGCCGAGACGGCATTGATCGCCGTCAATTTTCCCGCCTTGGCGTCGACCGTAAAGGCGCTCACTCCTCCGCCTTTTGTCCCTTTGAAGCTGTCCACTTCGTTCGCGGCATACAGGTATTTCGCATCGGGGGACGGCGCCAGAAACGTAGGATTCTCCGTTTCCGCGGCCAGCCCCAGCGGCCCCAGCGCGCCCTTCGCCGGATCCCATTTGCAGGAGTAGATCCCCTTGCTCGCGGGGCCGGTCTGTGTCCCTACAAAGAGCGTCTTGCCGCTGCCCGCCTCGGCTGCTTCCGCCCACCATGCCCGCGATGCGAACGTTGAAACCGCCAGCCCTTGAATAACCTTCCGCCGATCCACTTTCATAGCCATCCGAACATCATCTCCCATAGACGCAGAAATGCGCTACCGGCCGGATGAACGGTAGACGATTAAAGTCCGTGGGCCTGAACACTTCGGGAAGCAACTCAAAATCACCAATCGATTCAGGGTTGCGTGGTTGGCGCCGGTGAGACAGGTTTCAAGACCGGTTTCGACTCCAGCTTTGCAGCGGTGGCAATCTGTTTTTCCGAAGCGGAAGCTGGAATCCCAGGCTTTGTATCGGCGGGAAATACCTCGTCCGGCTTGTCCGCGATAGCCGCCTTCATGAAGTCCATCCAGATAGGCAGCGCTGCTTTTGCTCCCGTTTCCTTATCGCCGAGCGATTGCCGGCTGTCATAGCCTACCCAGACGCCGCAGGTCACCGATGGAGAAAACCCCAAAAACCAGGCGTCCGTAAAGTCGCTCGTCGTGCCCGTCTTGCCACCGATGGGATGATTCAGAGTCGCCGCCGCAGCGCCCGTTCCGCTACGAGTGACTTCTTTCAGGAAGGTCATCATGGTGCGCGCCGTCTTGGCGCTGATCACTTCCTCCACTTGGGGAGGGTCCTCGGTCATGGGAATTCCGTCGGCGGTCGTCACTCGCCGGACCAGCCGCGGAGCAACGCGTATGCCGTCATTAGGGAAGACCGAGTACGCCGCCACCTGCTCCCGCAGTGTGATCTCCACCGCTCCAATCGCCACCGGCAGATAGGCCGGAATATTGCTCGTTACGCCAAAACGGTGTGCTGTGTTGATGACCTTGTGGATGCCCACCCGCTCGGCCAGCTTCAGGGCGGGAATATTCCTCGAATCGGCAAAGGCTTTCAGCAGCGAGATCCTTCCCAGGTAATTTCCCTCGTAGTCATGCGGCGTGTAGGAGCCGAACGACGTCGGGCCATCGACGATGGTCTCCTCCGGCGTGGCGCCCGCCTCGACTGCCGTCGTATACACGTACGGCTTGAACGACGAACCCGTCTGCCGCTCCGCCTGCGTTGCCCGGTCGAATTGCGAAAGGTTGAAATCCCTGCCGCCGACCAGCGCCAGAACGTCGCCCGTGGAGTTATCCATGGCCATCAGCGAGCCTTCTACTCCCGACGCCTGCTCAAGCGTGCCGCCCAGCAAACCGCCATCATGCCCAGTCAAGTCCTGACCGGTCAGGTGGACGTAGATGATGTCGCCGCGGTGCAGAAATTCCTCGGCGGTTTTGAATCCGGTCCACGTCCAATCCTCAGGCGTAAGCACAAGCTGCTTGTTCCCGATGCGCGCTGTCACCTGATACGGCAGCACGCCCATCACCAGCGCATGAATGTATTCGCCGGGCGTGGTCGAGCCGTTCCAGTCTGGATGTTTGAAACTCTCGATATCAATACCCCCGGCAATTACGTTAAGCAGATGTCCCTTCCATTTATGACGTCGCTCGTAGGCCGCCAGGCCATCCAGCACAGTGTGATTCGCCGTCTGCTGCAGATCGAGATCGAGCGTGGTGTACACCTTCAGCCCAGCCTCGTGTACCCGGTCAGAGCCGAACTTATGCTCCAGTTCCCGCCGCACCTCCTCGACAAACCAGGGAGCCACGCTGTTCGGCTGCGTCTGAATATGCAGTCCCAGAGGCATGGGCCGCGCGGCCTCGGCCTGCGGGGCCGTGATCGCACCGTCTTCCAGCATCGCGTTGATGACCATGTTGCGGCGGCGCATCGCACGATCGGGATTCTGCAGCGGAGAAAATTCCGAGGGTCCCTTGGGAATCCCCGCCAGCAAAGCGGCCTCCGTCAGCGTCAGGTCCTTCGCATGCTTGGAGAAGTAATAATTTGCGCCCGCCTCGAAGCCATAGGTTCCATGGCCAAGATAGATCTGGTTTCCATAGAGGGTAAATATTTGCTGCTTGGTGAAGTTATGCTCGATCTGCAGCGACAGGAAGACTTCCTGCAGCTTGCGTCCGAAACTTCTCTCGTTGGAGAGAAACAGGTTACGCGCCAACTGCATGGTGAGCGTGGAGGCACCCTGCGCCCGCCCCTTCGAAGTCAGGTCGTGATAGGCCGCTCCGGCGACGCGAAAGAAATTCACGCCCCAGTGGCTCTCGAAATTCTTGTCCTCGATCGATATCACAGCCTGCCGCAGGAGCGGAGAGAAGTCGTCATACCCCACCACTACGCGCCGCTCTAGGGCAAAGGAGCCGAACATCCGCCCATGAATGTCATAGAGTTCGGTAGTGGTGCTTGGCCGGTAGCGTTCCAGATCTTCAATCTGCGGCAAGTTGACCGAGTAGACCAGCATCAGCCCGCTGAGTGAGCCGACGGCGATGGCCAGAATCGCCAGCAAAGCCAGCGCCACGCTGCCCGCCACCTTATGGCGGCGAGCTGGAGGGCGAAAGTTTGTGGCAGAGCGTGACGGAGTATGTGAAGACGGCGGATGTGGAGGTGTGGCCTTGGTCTCAGGAGGCGCCCATGGACCGCGCTTGTTCAATCGCTTTCCCTGGAGCGTTATGCGCTCTTCTGCTTGAGGACGTCGAGCGCCTTATTGAGCTGATCGTCCGTGCGAGGTGTGGCCTTGTCTTCCGGCTTGGCGTTGTCGGTGTCTGTCTCCGCCAGATACTGGTCGATACTCTCAGTGACAACAATGTTCGGAGTTACAGCCTGCTCCTGAATTGCCTTGCCTGTGGGTCCTTCGTACTTGGCAACGGAGAGGATAACTGCGGCTCCGTTCGGCAATTCAATCGTCTTCTGCACTGTGCCTTCGCCAAAGCTCCTGTCGCCCACCAGGTCGCCGCGTTTGTTGTCGAGGATAGCGGCAGCAACCAGCTCTGCCGGGCCCGCCGTGCCGTGATTTACGAGTACCACCAAGGGGGCTCCGGTGATGAACTTAGCCGGAGCGGCGGTAAAGACTTGTTTTGCGACCTTCTGGCCCTCGACAGATGCGATCGTGCCTGCTTGGAGGAAGGCATTTGCCAGGGTGATGGCCTGGGCCGGATCGCCCTCTGCGACATCCCGAAGGTCAAGCAGCACCTTCTTATTCCCATTCTTGGGCATGGCACGCAGGCGGGCTTCGATCTCGGCCACACGCTCCTTAGTCAACACTGTCGGCTTCAGATAGAGAATCGACGAGTTCTCGTATTGCTGCTCGGCGAGCGCCGGGGCCTGGATCTGGCTACGAGTGAGCGTGATCTTCTGCGGCTCGGCCTTGCCGGGACGCACAACAGAGAGGGTCACGTCGCTGCCTGGCTTGCCTTCGAGCATCAGGCGCACCATGGCCAGCGAGAGTTCCCGGGTCGATTGGCCTTCGATCGACTCGATGATATCGCCGTCGCCGATCTGTTGCTTTTCGGCCGGACTGCCCGGCATCACTGAGATAACGGTCGCATAGCCGTAACGGCGCGATATGTTGATGCCGACCTGAGCCGTGTCTGTATTCTGATGCGCCTTGAAGGCGGCATTCTCAGCCGGGTTCAGGTAGCTTGAATCGGAGTCTAGCGACTCTAGCAGTCCGTGGAGCGCCCCGTCTGTCACATTATTGATGTTGGGGTCCGTCACATAGTCGCTCTGCACCTTGTGCAGAACCTCTTCGTAGACACCCATTTGACGATAAACACCGTCGTTCTGGCTTCCGGCGCTAACCCCGTTGGAAATGAATCCGCCAAGAAAGACGATAAAGACGAGGGCAACAGAGATGCCGAAGACAGCGCGTTTGAAACCTTTAGACATGTTGGAAACCGGCCACCCGGAGTTACACCAATGATACTCCATATTTGGACGAGCCTGGCCTGGGAAGAGATAGCTGAAGGGCTGGATTACTGGTGGCGGCGGGCAGAATCGAACTGCCGACCTACGGGTTATGAGTCCGTCGCTCTAACCATCTGAGCTACGCCGCCAAATTGAATAGGAGCAGCTTCAATGATACGAAGCGCGGCGATTAGGGTCAACCAACTGCGGTTGATCCTAAAGACCCAGTACATCGTTTCCGGCAGGTCTAGGCGTCGTAGTCCTCGGTCAGCGACTGCAGAAACGCAACCAACGTTGGCAGGTCGTCCTGGCTCAGTGACATGTTTGCGAACTCTGGTGGAGCATTGCGCATCGCGCCCCGCATGCGCCACTTGCGACATCCGGATGTAGCGGTTCACCACATCGTTGAACTTCGGCGCGCTGCCGTTGTGGAAGTAAGGCGCCGAGTCCTCGAGGTCGCGAAGCTCACTGTGATCGGCCTGAGCGCGGCCCTGGCACGGGAATCGGATCGGACGGACGGAGGGACGCTTGGAAGACTGGGCGGAGCGCTCCATCAACGCCGCCCATGAGATTGGACCTCAGCTCCGCGCCATCGATTCCGAACGCCTGCAGGATCTGATCCGCCGAAGTGCGGCGGTGAGCCACATTTATCATTAAGAATTATTTCTCCTGCCCTCAGTGCGAATATTTCTTCTCGCCCACGGGCAGGGCGATCGCGAGACGATTTTGCTCAGGAGGCAGAGGGCAGGTGGCATAGGCCGTGTAGGCGCAGGGCGGGTTCTGGAGATGGTTGAAGTCGAGCGTCAGATGACCGGGCTGGTCGAGTCCGTGATCGGGAAAATCAGCATAGAGGAAGCGCGCCGCGCCGTAGCTGGTAGCGGGACCAGAACTGGAAGCCCGGCTGGTTGTATCGCGCAGGATAAAGAAGAGCTGTTTCGCGTTCGGGTCTTCAAGAACGGGTTCGAGTTGCAGGGTCTTTCCGTCGAGGGTAAACTCGGCCACTCCGGGCGCGGACATCTCGTCCGTGACGCCAATAATCGACGGAACCTTGATCTTCTTCATAGGAACGAACGGAATCCAGCGTCCCAAGACGCGATAGTGCGGATCGGGCGAATACCAGTGGAGGCCGTGGAAGTTGAGTCGTGTAGGAGCCTGCGAATCCTTGATGCGCAGCGCGTGGCGGTCGCCGCGATGCAGCAGAAGGATGGTGAGAGTGCCGGCTGTCAGCGCCGATGGCTTCTCTGCCTCGTCATCGGCAAGCTTCGTGGCCTGCGCAGACGATCCGTCGAGTTGAACCCCCGGTGAAAATCCTCCGGGCGGCGTGGCAAGGCGGATATCGCTGCCATTGACCTCGATAATTCCGAGGTGTGCAGGCGCGGCGGCGGAAAGACGGATGCGATTGTCGGGAGCCGAGCCGACGGTGTTCGCTCCCGGCTTGAGCCATTCGAGGCCGACCAGTGTAAGCCAGCCGTCAGGTGCGGACAGGCGCTGCTCGCGATGCGCGCGCCAGGCAAGAAGATCCGTCTTCCACTGCGAAGTGGTGTCGGCGAAGAGCAGAGCCGCAAAGGCAAGAGCAAAGACAGGGATGAATCGATGGGTTTTCATATTTCCTCTGGATTTTCTGACGTGGGAACTGAAGCGCAAGAGTGCCTGCGGGCTAGCGACAACAGAGGGCGAGAGGAGCGCCGGAATAGAATAGGAAGGCCATTACGAGATGAGGCTAACCTTGTTAGGTAGGCTGGGTCAAGGTGTGTTTCACCAAACCTTCATGACCCCCAGCCAGCGCTGGTTGCGCGCGTACCCCAATGACGCATTTCCGGTTTTTTCATCCATGCCTGGAGCTTCGTAAAATTAATTCGCAGAAATTTGAATGAGCATGTCGATTTGGCTGGTCTTCGTTCGACGTGTTGATAGAGACGGGATCTGCAATCCCGGCTGACAAACCACAAAAGGAGCGGAAAATGAAATTTCTCTGCATCTACAAACCTGCCAAGCCCGAAGGCGGTCCTCCGCCCCCGGAAGATATGGCCAGAATGGGCGCTTACATCGAAGAGAGCATGAAGTCCGGGGTGCTGCTCGCCACCGAGGGCTGCATGCCCAGCACGCTGGGCGCGCGTGTCCGGCGGACAGATGGGAAGTTCGCCGTAATCGATGGCCCGTTCACCGAGGCGAAGGAAGTGATTGGCGGCTTTGCACTGATCAACGCGAACTCGAAGCAGGAAGCGATCGAGATTACGCGGAGCTTTATGAATGTCGCGGGAGATGGCGAGGTTGAGATTCGGCAGATTTACGAGGTGCCCGAGTGCATGGCTGCTGGTTCCCCTCGGTTGACTGAAGCCGCGCACGCTGGGTGAATTCTTTTGACGAAGCGGGTGGCGCATTCGCTTCCCACACTGAATGGAGATGAGAAATGCGATTCATGATGCTGATGATTCCCGGCGGATACGAAAAAGCCGCTCGATGGGCGCGCGCGTTTCCTTCGCGGGCGGAAAACCTGCCGTCACCGATGGACCGTTTGCCGGGGCAAAAGAGGCAATCGGCGGCTACTGGAGAATCGAGGTGAGGTCAAAGGAAGAAGCGATCGAGTGGGCGAAGCGTTGCCCCGGCTCCGAGAACGAAGTCCTCGTGATTCGTCCGATGCTGGAAATGGCCGACTTCCTTGAGGATGTTCAGACGGCGGTGGTGGCCGGGCACACGGAACTCGAGGAGCAAGCGGCGCAGCAGGCAGTCGCCTGAGCGACTTGCGCCGTTAAGGAGAAGATGGTGTGATCGGTAGCTGTCGGCTACCGACACACACCGCACCATCGACGCGGTTTGGAGAATCGAATCGGCCAAGCTGATTGCCGGCCTCGCGCGCATGGTGCGCGATGTTGGTCTCGCTGAAGCCGTTGCACAAGAGGCTCTGGTCGCCGCTCTCGAGCGATCGCGCGGCGCTTCGCGGTAGCCATCAGCCAGAAGATGCGATTCTTTCCGGCGTAAGATCCGCCGCGCCTGAGCAGGCTTAGATCGGGCGCCGGCGATTTGCATGCCGTCAAAAAAACAAAGCCGAAATCTGCCGCCGAATTTGTTGGAAGATGCTCCCCTCTCGCCCGTTGATTCATCTGTATGTTACAAAGACAGGTCTTTCCCGCAACAGTTCATGGCAAGCTCTGCTGCAAGCAAAAGCAGGCTGGATGCTTTACTTTTTATCTGCGCTGGTTAAAGGACGCCCGCCAAGATGCTCTCTTTCCTCGATCGTGAACGCTCTGTTGCCAACCCCGGCTTTAGCCGCTGGCTTGTGCCTCCCGCCGCTCTTGCCATTCACCTATCCATCGGGCAGGTATATTCCTTTAGCGTGTTCAAAAACCCATTGCTGGCTCTCAAGGCCGCCGACGGCATAGCCTGGAGTCTGAAAGAAGTCGGCTATATCTTCTCGATCGCTATTGCGGTACTCGGACTTTCCGCAGCAATATTCGGCAAATGGCTGGAGACGGCCGGACCGCGCAAGGCTATGTTCGTTGCGGCGAGCTGCTTTGGGCTGGGCTTTCTGGTGGCAGCCGGTGGCGCCGCGTGGCACTCACTGGCGCTCATCTACCTCGGCTACGGAGTCATCGGTGGGATGGGGCTGGGCCTCGGATATATCTCGCCAGTCTCAACGCTGATCAAATGGTTTCCCGACCGTCCCGGCCTCGCGACGGGGCTTGCCATTATGGGTTTTGGCGGGGGCGCGATGATCGGCTCGCCGCTGGGTACGAAACTGATGGCCTTTTACAAGGTGAGCGGCCAGCAGCCCATCGCGACCACATGGGTCACGATGGGAATCCTCTACTTCATCTTCATGATGTTCGGCGTCTTCACTATCCGCGTGCCCCAGGAGGGATGGAAGCCGGAGGGCTGGATTCCGAAGACCACGCAGTCGGCGTTGATCTCAAAACACAATGTTGAAGTCAACAAGGCTTTCGGCACGGTGCAGTTCTGGCTGCTGTGGATCGTTCTCTGCATGAACGTGACGGCGGGCATCGGCATTCTCGAGCAGGCCTCGCCTATGATTCAGGACCTGTTCAAAGGGCAGGTGTCACCTGTGACGGCAGCAGGCTTTGTAGGCGTGCTTAGCCTGTTCAATATGGCGGGACGATTCTTCTGGGCATCTACTTCAGACTTTATCGGGCGTAAACCAACCTACATGGTCTTCTTCACGCTGGGAGCACTGCTTTACTGGCTGCTGCCCTTAACGGGAATGAACCATATAGATTCCGTGCCGCTGTTTGTACTGGTTGCAGGCGTACTACTGAGTATGTACGGCGGCGGATTCGCGACGATCCCCGCCTATTTGAAGGACCTGTTTGGTGGCTATCACGTGAGTGCCATCCACGGGCGGCTGCTGACGGCGTGGTCGACAGCAGGAATCGTGGGTCCGCTGATCGTGAACGGTATTCTCGACCACTACGTCGCCGCGCATCGGCCCAAGGAACAGGCCTATCCGGTGATTCTGCATATTATGGCGGGCCTGCTGGTCGTCGGCTTCGTCGCGAATCTGCTAGTGCGGCCGGTGGCGGAGAAATACTGGATCAAGACGGCTGCAACCGTGAAGGTTTAGTTGGAGCCGGGAGAAAGGGTAACAATGATGGTTACAGACAAAAGGAAGACGTCGCCGCTTTTGATTTTAATTGCCTGGATGCTTGTGTCGATCCCCATGGGCTGGGGTCTTTACTTCACGGTTCTGAATGCGATGAAGCTCTTTCAGTAGAGAGGGCCGCAACTCAAGCCGACCGGTCATAGCGCTGCTGGTGCCACTTCCACGCGCTAGCGACGATATGGTCGAGGTTGGTATATTCCGGCTTCCAGCCAAGTTCCTCGCCGATCTTTTCCGAGCTGGCGATGAGCACGGCGGGATCGCCGGGGCGGCGCGGGCACTCCTCGACTGGGATTGCATGGCCTGTGACGTGGCGGGCTGCCTCAATGACCTCGCGAACGCTGAATCCAACTCCATTGCCGATGTTGTAGATGAGCTTGTTCCGGTCCTTCAGCGCTTCGAGGGCGAGCAGGTGGGCGCGAGCCAGGTCCTGGACGTGGATGTAGTCGCGAATGCAGGTGCCGTCGGGGGTGGGGTAGTCCTGGCCGAAGACCTTGATGCTCTTGCGGCGGCCCAGGGCGACGTCGAGGATAAGAGGAATGATATGCGACTCCGGATCGTGCGCTTCGCCACGCCCCTCGACCGCTCCGGCGACGTTGAAGTAACGCAGGCTGGCGTAGCGAAAGCCATGGATGCGGTTGAGCCACGCAAGCATCTGCTCGACGAGGAGCTTGGATTCGCCGTAAGCGTTGGTAGGTCGCAGAGGGGCGTCTTCGCGAATAGGGGTCGATTCCGGCTCGCCATATACCGCAGCGGTCGAGGAAAAAACGAACCGGTCGACGCCGGTCGCGAGCATCGCCTCGAGCAGGCTTAGGGTCGAGGCGCTGTTATTGCGGAAATAGATCTCCGGCCTTTGCATGCTTTCACCCGCTTCGATGAGAGCGGCGAAGTGCATTACCCCGTCGATCCCTGTATGCATGAGCTTTTCGAGGACAGGCCGGTTGGCGAGCTCGCCTTCAATGAATTCGGCCTGGGCTGGGACCATCGAGCGGTGACCGTGGGAGAGATCGTCGTAAATAACGACTTGATGACCCTGGTCGAGCAGAAGCTGAGCGACGGTGCCGCCGATGTAACCGGCGCCGCCAGTAACGAGTATCCGCAAAATTTATCTCCTCTTATCGATCACTGTAAACGCAGCGGCATAAGGGGGGAGCCGGTCTGGCAACCGCCGGGGATGAAAGACCGTCGAACAAAATCAAGTGGCGAGGCAAGACGATGCGACGCGAAAATTAAGAAAAATTTACTCAATGGCTCCGCCAGCCACGGTAAGGGTTACTCAATCTCAATGCGGCAGATTATAATTTTAGAGAGTGTGTATTCCCCATCGCGTTACTTTTGTAACAAACTGTGCTTGTTCTGCAACGATTAAGTGGACCACTACCGACAGTGGCTTCGGATATGGTCACCACAGGCGCTTCTTCCAATTGAGAATCTCCTTGGGGGGCGAAGGGTGAACGCCTAGGAACGTTGCAAGACCACCTCCAAAGTGGAATTGGGAATGCATACAAGCTCGTGCAAACATCTCATAGAATATGTCTCACTTCATGACATTTTTGGGCAACATATTTTTGAAACTCAGGTTGGGATATAGATAGGCTATGGCGAGTAACCCTCGGAATCAGGGAAATTTTGGACTCCTGCCTGAACCGGAAGCGCGGTTCGGCTCCTTTGGCATGAGCCTGGTGGCCAATGTCGCCGTAGGCGCCCTTATGATTCTGTTCGCTGCGGTGCGCATCCATGAAGTGAAAGTGCAAAAGGAGAATACCGCGGTTCTCGTATTTCCTGTTGAACCGCCCAAGCCTTATGTGCCCCCTCCGGTACCGAAAGTGCGAATCATTCCGCCTCCACCGAAGGTTGAGCCAAAGCCCAAAATTGAACCGCCGAAACCCGTGGTCGAGCCGCCAAAACCCGTCGAGATGAAGATTCCCACCCCTCCGATTCCGAAAATTGCTCCGGCGCCGCCCAAAGCAGTAGCGCCTCCTCCGCAGCCCAAGGTGGGGATGTTCAAGAGCTCGCAGCCCACTCTGGTGGCAAACAACACGGTCGCCCCAACCCCGAAGACGGGTGGATTTGGCGATCCGGCGGGTGTAACGCCGAATCCCAATGCAACCAGGC
>JBAVYX010000182.1:0-26685 GCA_049588475.1 Silvibacterium sp.
AGAGGAGGACACAATCTACCGGCCTGAGCACGTGGCTGGCACAACTCACAACCCGTAAGCGCATTCAAGTCGCGGCAGTAGCTTTAGCGAATAAGCTGGCGCGCATGGTCTGGGCGGTTTTGTACAAGGGAGAAGCCTATCGCCCGCCGCTGTTACCGCAACCCGTCGTAGCTTGATGGCCTGCAAATGACGCCTGGCAAAAAAGCCAGGCTTGGAAATCGCCGAAGGGATTCCCATATTTGCAGTCCAACGGCGACGGCTACTGATTTGACTTTTTCAAACCCTGCCAGGTTTGCTGGCGAACCATGAGCGGCGTGAATTGCGGCCGGCGGCAGCTCATGTGAGCCGCTCATTCTGATGCGAAGCCAACTGGTCACACGCGCCTACGGAGCCAGCGAAACCGCAGCTAGTCCGCTCGGACGTTGAGCAATGTGCTGGCCCCGAGCCATGATTACACTGGGGCGGATTTGACCTGAAAGCGCACGCCCTCGCGCTGCTGCAAAAAACTGACGACTTCAAAAAGGTTGTCGGCGCGCGGATTGCCGGTCGGCCCCAGCATCCGCATCAGACTTTTTGACGGGATGTGGGTGGCCTCGGCGAGCTCCGTGAAACCAACGGTCGCATTGATGTAGTCGCGCAGGATGGTTTTGGCGGTCGCTATATCGCCGTCGATCATCGAATTGATGCCTTCGCGGAGAAGCTCCTTGCGGAATTTGGGATCGCGCGCGACACGGGCGCGGATCGTCTCTTTGAAATCGCGAGTAAGGGCCATGGCTGTTCTCCTACTTTCTCCGTTTGTAATCCTGCCAGCTCGCAATCGCGGCGCTGATGTCCTGCGTCTGGCGCTTCTTCGAGCCGCCACCGAGCAAAATGATCAGTCGTTCTCCGTCTTTTCCGAAATACACCCGATAGCCGGGGCCGAAATCGATGCGGCACTCAAAGACGCCTGAACCCACTCCTTTGACGTTCGAAAAGTTGCCGAGAGAAAGCCTGGTCAAGGCGGTTGTGACCTTGGCTGCCGCCTGCGCGTTGAGACGATCGAACCATGCCGCGTACAGAGCGCGGCCGTCCCGGTCATAATATTCCCGAACGTCAATCATCTACTATAGTAACACATACGTTACCATTGTTAGGGGCGACGTGATCCGGAAGCAAGGACTCTCTGTCGCGGTTATAGCATGAGCGCCCGAAAGATGAAGGGCAACTAGCCCCGTTCCCCGTTCTCACTTTGATACTTTGATTAACACCTGGATCATTTGAAAAGTGCGCCCCGAGGAGAGCGCCCAACAGGATTCATAGACGCTTATCGAACGCCTGATTGAACCTTAGAGGGCGTTATTGCGACGATCTTGGGCTTTGGCTTCTCAGCAAAGGCTTCCTGCAACACCCGACTCAATCTCTCCTGTCTCTCGGGAACCCAAGCCCCATAATGTTTCAAAATTACGTCTTCCGTGTCACCGAGCAGCTCGGCTACGTCCCTGACTGTGACACTGGGCTTTTGCAGAAGGATACGTGCAAAAGTGTGACGGAAGCGGTGTGGATGCGGCTTCGATTTCCAAGGTCCGCAGAGGTCCCATAGTCGATTGAGCTTGCGGCGCCAAAGATCCGTGATGACGTTGATATTTGTCGTTTCGTGCGCACCAAAAATGAAGGGACCATGCTTTACGACTCGCGCCCGGATACGCTGCTGCAACCATTCCGGTATCCAGGTGTAAACCTTGCGACCTGTCTTGGTCGTCCGAACGTGACATTCGCCATTTGCCTGCAAGCGGTCGATATGAAAGGTCGCCACGTCTGAAATTCGCAGGCCGGTATAAGCCGAGACAGAGATGAAGTCCGCCAGATCCTCGCCAATCCATTTGTAGCGGTAGTTAGCAAACTCGTTTCCCGCTGGTCTGTGGTGAACATCGCGTGACCATCGAATTGGCGTTTTTCCGTATTGGTGTTCGCACGCGTCGTACATCCTCTGGAGCTCTTCGTCGGAGAAGGGAATACGTTCCCTTTGATTATTGGCCGCCTTTCCCTTCGCTCCCTTGATTAACCTTGCTGGGCTTTCGACAATCCATTTGTTTGCAACTGCGAAGCTGAAAAAGGACTTCACGATCTCCATGTATTTCGTTGCTGTATTCGGAGCAACGCCCCATGATGTCCTTAATTCACGCACGTCAATAGGTGTCCATTGGGCAATGAGAACGTATCCTTTCCACGCGGCATAGTTCTGAACCGACTTGAGGACATAATCGTTTTTGCGGAAGGTGTTAGCCGACAGTGTTTCTTCGCGTTCTGCCAGGAAAGCTTTGCAGGCGCGTTCGATGGTGATCAGCTCCTCAGCGGTCGGCACGGTGACGACAGGCCCGGGAGCCGAAATGTCATTATCCCAACTGCCGGCTGTTTCCCACTTTGCTGCGATCACACGTGCCGGTGACCACTCCCATTGCCCGGTAGTTGCCCGTTTAAACTTCCGCTGAAGCGTCCCGGCAAGAACAATCGGACACTCGCACCGCTTCCAGCCTTTTTTGCGTTCGTCAAATTCCGACGAGATCAGTTGCTCGGGATGTCCGGCTTTGCACTCGCGTCGATGCCGTCGATATAGGCTTAGAGCCACGCCTCATTGTACGATATTGCACGACGAAAGCTTAGAATCTACGTATGTTATTGATTTTAGATGTGGCGGAGAGAGTGGGATTCGAACCCACGTTAGAGTTTCCCCTAAACACGCTTTCCAAGCGTGCGCCTTCAGCCACTCGGCCATCTCTCCAGATGTAGCTATCTTGAATTTAACACAGGCGTTGGCCGCTGAACGTGTGGGTACAATCGGGGAATTCAGCACCCTGGCCTGCACCATGCAATCACCGAATACGCATCCAGACACGCTTATTTTCGACGAACACAGCAGTCGCGTAAATCCTGGAGCGGAACTGCGCGCGTTGCTGGCGCTGGCCGTTCCGGTGGCGCTGTCTGAAATCGGTTGGATGACGATGACTATCGTCGATGTGATCATGGTCGGCAAGCTGGGTCCGGCGGCGATAGGCGCTGTGGGGCTTGGCAATGCGATCTATTACGCGCCTTCGCTGTTCGGAATCGGATTGCTGCTGGGACTCGATACGGTTGTGTCACGGTCGTGGGGCGCACGCGATTTCGACGATTGTCATCGCTGGCTGACGCAGGCGATGTACATCGCCCTAGCTTTTACTCCGATGCTGATGCTGTTCATCATGGTTGGGCAGCCGCTGTTCACAGCGCGCGGGGTGAATCCGTTGGTGGGTATTTACACGCGGTCGTATGTCAGCATTCTGAACTGGGGTACGCTTCCTCTCTTGGTCTACGGAGGATTCCGGCGATATCTGCAGGGCGTCGGGCTGGTACGCCCAGTTACATTCGCGCTAATCTCGGCGAACCTGGTGAATCTTGCCGGCAACTGGATATTTATTTACGGGAAGCTGGGAATGCCTGCGCTCGGCGTGAGCGGATCGGCGCTGTCTACAGTAGTTTCGCGCATTTACATGGCGGCGGTGCTGGTGTATTTTGCGTGGCGGCATGAACGCGGTCGTGGACATCCGCTGTTTGCGCATTGGCCAGGGCCGGATGGGAAGCGGATTCGTATGCTGCTGAACCTTGGCGTTCCGGCGGGATTCCAGGTGGTGCTTGAGGTTGCGGCATTCGGAGCGGCGACGATCATGGCGGCGCATCTCGATCCTGTGGCGCTGGCCACGCATGAGATCGCGCTCAGTTGTGCGGCTTACACTTATATGGTTCCGCTGGGAATTTCGGCTGCCGCCGCTGTTGCTGTTGGGCACGCAATCGGAGCGGGAAACCCGGCGCGCGCACGACGGGCTGGATGGATGGCGGTTGCTCTGGGGGTGGGATTCATGGCCGTGACCGCTCTGCTTTTTCTGGCAGTGCCGCAGCCAATTATGCGGATCTACACTCGCGATCCGCAGATCCTCGCAAAGGGAGTGCACATCCTGATGATCGTAGCCGCCTTCCAGATATTCGATGGCGCGCAGACCGTAGCCACGGGCGCGCTGCGCGGGCTGGAAGAGACGCGCTTTCCCATGCTGACAAACTTCGCCGGCTATTGGCTGTTTGGACTGCCTCTGGGCGCGTGGATGTGCTTTCGTCTGAAGTGGGGCCTATCCGGCCTGTGGACGGGGCTCACGCTGGCACTGATTGGGATTGCTTTCATCCTGCTACGCCGCTGGCGGCAAGCGAGTCTGGCCGTTCCGTGTGAATTAACCGGATAGGGCGGATGCAGTTCCTCTGGCGATCCCGCAATTTAGTGCTTGGTCTTTTTGGCAGACTTTTTTATCAGTTGATTCAGGGTGGTTTGGTCCAGCTCCTTTTCGACGGCGCGCGCAACATCCTCGAAAATCTGATCGAGTACCGAACTCACCCTGGATTGCGCGCCGGAGAAGGATGCTCCGTGAAAGAGCCCTGTACGATCAAGGGCGCGATGGACATCGCTAAGGGTGATCTCTTTTGCCGGACGCGCGAGTTTTGAGCCGCCATTGGGACCTTTCTGGCTCTCGACCAACTCCGCTTGTTGCAACAGCGAGAAGACGCGGCGAATGACAACGGAGTTCGTGTTCAGCTTACGCGCCACGTCTTCTGAGGTCTGCAGTACATCCGGTTCGGCAGCGAGCAAAACGAGGGCGTGGACGCCGGTTGCGAAACGGGTATTGATGGCCATGCAGCCACGCTACCACAGGTTTTGCGAATTCCGCATGACGAAACTTGAAGATGGTTTACGTAATAGTCATTGATGATTGAATAGCAGGGAGTCCGGCAGGGCGGGAAACTGTTGAACGATCCCGCCGATTGAGCTACTTTCGCGGTGAAAACGGTATAGCATCGAAGCTTCTTCACCCGGTTTATTTCAGTTCCAGTATTCAACTCAGTTCAGGAGACGAACGGATTTTGCGGATTCTTTTCGTAGGCGACATTTTTGGCAGCGCCGGGCGGCGCATTGTGCGCGAGCACCTGGCTCATGTGATGGCCGAGCGAGGTGTGGACCTGGTTATCATCAATGCCGAGAACGCGGCCGGCGGGTTTGGCGTAACTCCAGCGATTGCCGATGATCTCTTCGATCTTGGCGCACATGTGCTTACCACTGGAAATCACGTGTGGGATAAGCGCGAGATTATTGAATACATGCAGTCTGTGCCTAAAGACAGCCACGAACGCCCTCGCCGGTTGATTCGGCCGGCGAATTATGTAGCGGGAACTCCGGGTTACGGCGTCTATGAAGGCGAGCTGGCGGGCGGACAGCGGTATGCGGTAATCAATTTGCAGGGCCGCGTCTTTATGGCGTCAAATGACGATCCGTTCCGCACGGCGGACCTTTTGCTGGAGACAATCAAGGCCAAAGTCATTCTGGTCGACATACATGCAGAGGCGACCTCGGAGAAGATGGCGCTGGGATGGTATCTCGATGGCCGGGTAACCGCGGTTCTGGGTACGCATACGCACGTCCCAACCGCGGATGATCGCGTGCTGCCCGGTGGGACTGCCTACCAGACCGACGTGGGCATGAGCGGTCCGTACGAGAGCGTGATCGGCGTGCAAAAAGAGCTGGTGCTGCAGCGCTTTTTAACCGGCATGCCGGGAAAATTTGAGGCGGCCAAGGGCGATCCGCGCATGGCGGCGACTCTGATTGAGTGCGACGGCAGGACGGGACGGGCGATTTCTACGCAGAGATTGTTGCTGGGGGAGTGAGACCGCCTACGGCCGCTGTTACTCGTGTTGAGGACTCTCGAATTCTGCGTCGGATACCGGCTTCCGGGGACGCAGGAGCGGGAAGAGAATCACGTCGCGGATAGAGTTGGCGCTGGTGAGGATCATGGTAAGGCGGTCGACACCGATACCTTCGCCTCCGGTGGGCGGCAGGCCGTAGGCGAGGGCGCGCACGTAGTCCTCATCCATCTGGTGAGCTTCGTCGTCTCCACGCTCGCGCTGGGAGATTTGCTGCTCGAATCTTTTTCTCTGCTCTTCGGGATCGTTGAGCTCGCTGAAGGCATTGCCGACTTCGAATCCTCCGAGGTAGAACTCGAAGCGCTCGACCCAGTCGGGCTCGTCGGGCTTTTGCTTCGAGAGCGGTGAGACGGCGAGTGGAAAGTCGTAGATGATGGTCGGCTGGATGAGATGGTATTCCGCTATCGACTCGAATAGCTCAGCAATGGCATTGCCAAGAGGCATGCCCTCGTCGAGCAGTTGGACAATCCGCTGAAGGAAACGATGGAGGCTCAACGGATCAAGTTCAGTAGATCCGCTTGGGACCGGAGGTGTGAAGTCCTGCAAATAGGCTTCTTCCTCTGTAATTTCCCATTTTTCGCGTGCTTCCCAGCGGGCGTCTTGAGTGTCAGATTGCTGGATCTTCACGCATCCATCGAGAAATAGACGAAGGGTCTTGGCGTCAGCCAAAATAGATTTGGTCATGAGCGGCAGGGCAGGAGGCCACCATTTGAGGATCGCTTCGCGCATCGAGAGCCTCTGCCATTTACCGAGGTCCATCTCGACGAGCTTTCCTGCATGTGGACCCCGAGGAATGGTGAAGTGTGTGATCGTCGTACCGTTCACTTCCATCGCAACGAACTGGATCAGCTCCTCGGTGAGGTCCATCAGGTGGTGATAGTTCGCGTATGCCTGGTAGAACTCGAGCATGGTGAATTCGGGGTTATGTTGCGTGGAGATGCCTTCGTTGCGAAAATTGCGATTGATCTCGTAGACGCGGTCGATGCCGCCGACGACGAGGCGCTTGAGATAAAGCTCGGGAGCGATTCGCAGAAAGAGGTCGAGGTCGAGCGCGTTGTGATGCGTGGTGAAGGGCTTGGCGGCGGCGCCTCCGGCGATGGGCTGCATCATCGGGGTTTCGACTTCGATGTAGCCTCGGGAGTCGAAGAATTTGCGCAGCGCGGACAGCACCTTGGCGCGCTTGATGAAGACATCGCGGACGTGAATCTCCGCAGGCGTACCCTCGTTGAGCAGCGTGTTCATGAAGAGATCGACGTAGCGCTGGCGGTAGCGCAGCTCGACGCCGGCGAGGCCGTGGTACTTCTCGGGTAGCGCGAGCATGGCCTTGGCGAGGAAGGTGATGGTCTCCACGTGCACGGTGAGTTCGCCGGTGCGTGTGCGGAAGAGGTAGCCGGAGACGCCGATGTGATCGCCGAGGTCAAGGAGCTTGTAGAGTTCGAATGCCTGCTCGCCGACGGCGTCTTTGCGTACATAGATCTGCAAGCGCTCGCCATTTTGCTGGAGCTGCGCGAATCCCGCCTTGCCCTGCGCACGGATGGCCATGATGCGTCCGGCGACGGAAATATGGGCGCGTGAGGACTCGAGGTCTTCGCTAGTGGCATTGTCATAGCGGCTGCGGATTTCGGCCAGCGTGTGCGTTGCGGAGAACGAATTCGGGTAAGCGGGCTGGCCGAGGGCCTCGATCTGCTTTAGTTTTTCCTGGCGGAGAGCGAAGAGGTTTCGCTCGAAGTCTGACTCGAACACTGGGCTTCCTTGAATGAGAATGCTCCTGTCAGTATAGCTTTCACCGCCGCGGCGGGTTTCGATGACCGGCGTCCGCGGCAAGTGCTGGTGTATAACAGGCGAGGAATGAGTATGCCGAATCCAACTCCCGACCCTCCCAAATCGCAGCGCAAAGGTGGGCTGGACACACTTGTACAGGCCGAGAGGCTGCTACAGATTGCGTTGGTGCTGCCGGCAGCGGTTCTGATTGGCTGGGGAGGCGGTGTGCTGCTCGACCGGTGGCTGCATCAGGACTGGATATACATCGTAGGGCTCATTTTTGGCGCGGTTGCCGGACTGCTGGAAGCGGTGCGGCAAGCATTGCGCGCGGGCAAAGAGAAATGAGCGAGGCGAATTCAGTCGTGGAGTTCTCCGATGCTGACCTGAAGGCCGCGATGCGCCGGGCACTGCGGATGACGGCTGCAATGGCTGTTTTTGGCTTTGGCGTGCTGAACCTTCTCATAGGCTGGAAAAGTGGTGCTCTGGTTCTCGCCGGAGCGCTGGTTTCGGCGACGGGACTGTATGAGTGGCAACAGTTGATTGGGCTGATGAACGCGAAGCTGGACAAGGAGGAGACTCCACATTCGACGGGTTTTGTTCTGAGCATGTTTTTACTGCGCCTGGGGCTCGCCGCAATAGTGATTTATGTTAGTCTAAAGTGTTTCAAAGGACCGATTTACGCGCTGATAGCGGGTCTGGGAATGGCCGGTCTGGCCCTCCTGGTTGAAGTCGTGCGCCAGTCGCGCTCCTGAGAGGCAAATCAACGAATCGCAGGAATCATGCACGAGCTACTCGCTTCGCTAACGCGACTGCTGAACCAGATCTTTGCTGGGCCTCTCACGGCGCTGCTCACGGCGCTGGGCATTCACGTCGCGCATCCCTCCTCGCCGATCCATGCAACACTGACAGTCGAACTGATCATCGCTGTGGCGTTTGTACTCTTCTTCGTCGTCACGCGGTTTTCGCTGAATGTGGAAAAGCCGGGAACGGCGCAGAACCTCGCCGAGGTAGTCCATGAATTCGTGAGCGACCAGGCGAACTCCATCATCGGCCACGGTTTCGAGCCTTTCGTGCCATACGCAACGATGATCGTGATGTTCGTGCTCACCTGCAACCTGGTAGGGCTGCTTCCAGGGCTTGAGACACCGACGGCAGAGCCCAAAGTCCCACTGGGCATTGCCATCCCCACGTTTCTCTACTACAACTGGCAGGGTGTGCGCGCGCAGGGCCCAATCGGCTACTTGAAGCACTTCCTCGGCCCTATCTGGTGGATTTCCTGGCTGATCTTTCCAATTGAGGTGATTTCGCACCTGGCACGCATGATGTCGTTGACCATCCGTCTTTATGCGAACATGTTCGCGAGCGATCTGCTGACGCTGGTCTTTTTCTCGCTGATCCCGATCGGGATTCCGATCATCTTTCTCGGTCTGCACTTTTTCGTCTCGATCATTCAGGCCTACGTTTTCATGCTGCTGACGCTCATCTATCTTTCAGGCGCGGTAGAGCAAGAGCACTAATTTTGAGTTTCCCGGCTCGGCGGAGCGCTTCCGCCGCCGCGGCCGCGCCGTGAGCGTGAGGGGGCCAGCACGGTGAGCCTCAACCACCCACTGACGGCAATTCATCAGGGAAGCAAGGAGGAATTATGCGCAAACTTCAGTACGTTCTTATGACGCTGTCGGTGCTGTTTATGGCCATGCCGGCGCTCGCAGATGCAGGTGGCGGAACCATAAGCCTGGTGCCGATCGGCGCCGGTGTAGGCATGGCCATCGCGGCCGGCCTTTGCGGCCTCGGCCAGGGTAAGGCAACCGCCTCCGCTGTCGAGGCAGTCGCGCGCAATCCAGGAGCCCGCGCCCCCATCCAGCTTCTGCTCGTGCTCGGTCTGGCACTCATCGAGTCGCTCACGCTGTTCAGGCTGGTGATCATTTTCCTGAAGGTGAAGTAGCACTCTCTCGGGTTGCAGAACGACGAAGGCCTCCGGGGCGCCGGAGGCCTTCGTGTCTGCATTTGGGATGGGACTTTTACTGAACCGCGGGCATCGGCAATGGCTTTTGCGGCTGCACTGCACACGGGATGTCCCCAGCCACTGGCGCTGACGACGATCGCAAAGCCAGATTGAGTATCGATGTCATAGATGATGTTGTCAGGCCGGTTTGAGTCAGTGCTGACGCCTGCCGGTACGAAGTCCAGATTCAGGGTGTGTCGCGTTCGCCATGCAATGTTGTGGTCGGCGCAGGATGAGTCGCCGCTCACGTCGAGGGCCCCGATAAGCGTTCCCTGCACATTGTAGAGAGCCAGGCCGCCGCCGAAGACATGGACGCCGCCGATCTTTCCGCCAACCATCGGATCGTTCGACTGACCGTAGTCACTCGAGTTTCCCCCCTAGGCGACAAACGTATCGACCGATTGCTGTGCTGCAGGCCAGTACACTGTCCTCAGAGAAACGAGGGGGAGTTTTCTTGGCGAGACTAACGTTGAGCTGAAGTTGCCTCAGGAGCGGGCGCGTTCACTGCCGGAAAGGTCGCTGCTCCTGCTCTGGCCTCAGCCAGGATCCTACCGGGCACGATGCCGAGGATGAGTGTGGCAACGACGGTGAGCAGCAGGGCAAAGAGCAGCGGCGTGGTTGCGGGGGGAACCGCAACGACAGGTGCCGCATCTGCCGGCTTTGAGTAGATGGCCGTGGCTACTCGCAGATAGTAGAACGCGGCGATACCACTGTTGATAAGGCCAATGACGGCGAGCCAGACGAATCCCGAATGCAGCGCGGCGGAGAAGGCGTAGAACTTGCCGAAGAATCCTCCTGTAAAGGGGATTCCAATAAGTGAGATGAGAAAGAAGGCCATCGCGCCGCCGAGCAACGGCGAGCGGTAGGCCAGGCCGCGATAGTCGTCGATAAGGGTGAGCCGATCGTCGAATCCGCCAGCGTGGCTGATGACAGCGAAGATGCCGACATTCATGGCGGCGTAACTTACGGTATAGAAACTGACGGCCGCGATTCCATCTGCCGATAACGCGGCGAAGGCGACGAGCGTGTATCCGGCGTGCGCGATCGAGGAGTATGCCAGAAGACGCTTCACGTTCTTCTGTCGCAGCGCGCCGAGGTTGCCAACGGTCATGGACAGGACAGCGAGCCACCAGATCATGGGAACCCAATGCGCGTGCAGCGCGGGGATGGCTCCGTAAAGAATGCGCAGCAGCACGGCGAAGGCGGCGACTTTGGGCGCGGTGGACATGAGGGCTACGACGGGTGAAGGCGCACCTTCGTAGACATCGGGAGTCCACACCTGGAAGGGCGCAGCGGAGACCTTAAAGGACAGGCCAACCAGGAGCATGCCTAGGCCGGCAGCGGCGAGCAATGGCGTCGGGCTTGACGCGAGTTGCGCGCTGACGCCGTAAATTGCTGTTGTTCCGGTTGCGCCAAAGAGCAGCGCAATCCCGTAGAGGAAAAAGGCGGTGGCGAAGGAGCCCAGGAGGAAATATTTTATCGCCGCTTCCGGCCCCTTAGCGCTCTTGTTGCGGAAACCAGCGAGAATGTAAGTTGAAATCGACGAAATTTCGAGGGCGATGAAGACCAGCAGTAACTCGACAGCACTGGTCATCAAAAGCATGCCGACTGCGCCAAAAGAAACGAGTGCAAAGTATTCGCCGAGCGCACTCGTAGTCGCGCTGGCTGCGTCGAGCGCGATCAGAAGTGAAGCGAGGACGATTCCACAGATCAGAACGTGGAAGAAGACGCTGAAGGCGTCCGTTCGCACAAAGCCAAAGTAAGCCGAGCCGGGTGCAAGTTGATATTGATACAAGCTGGCCGCGAGCGCCGTGATAACGCCGAAGACGGCGAGCCATCCCATGGATTTGCGATTGATCGAGGGCGGCAATACGGGTTCGATCAGCATGATCAACACGCCAGTGATGGCGAGGGTCAGCTCAGGCAGAATGCGAAGGATTTGAGGTGTAGTGTTCATCGCCCCTCCGCCAGTACCGCGCTGGTATTCGTAACCCCACGGCTATTCGAGAGTGTGGGGCTGGAATCGTGGCTGTTGGCCAGGCCGCTGACTCCCTCGTTGATGGCGCGCATCCACCACGGCGAGGCTACACCCATGATCAGCATGAGTAAGGCCATCGGCACAAGCGCCAGATACTCGCGTGCGACAAGATCCGGAGCGGTGCTGCCGATGACCAGCGACGATTGGGGTCCATAAAAGATCCGCTGGATCATCCAGAGCATATAAGCGGCTCCCAGGATCACGCCGATGGTAGCCAGGGCTGTCCATCGGGCATGGGGAGCGAAGCTGCCGCTGAGAATCAGGAATTCTCCAACGAAGCCGTTGAGAATGGGCAGGCCGACCAGCGAAAGCGCGGTGATGACGTAGAACGTAGCCATGTTGGGCAGTTTGGCCGCGAGTCCTCCATACTGCTGCATTTCGTAGGTGCCATAGCGCTCATGCAGAAAACCTACAAGGATGAGGAAGGCGCTCCCTGTGAGTCCTTCGTTGAGGATTTGATAAACCGCGCCATTCAGCCCTGCAAGCGAGAAGCAGAAGATGCCAAGTGTACAGAAGCTTAGAGCGCTCAGCATCGCATAGGAGACCAGACGCCTTACGTTGGTCTGGACCAGAGCGATGCACGCTCCATAAAGAATACCGATGACGGCGAGGGCGATCATGCACGGAGCGAAGATGCGGGCCTGGGCAGGGAAGAGGCCGAGGTTGAAACGCAAGATGGAGTATAGGCCCAGCTTGCCGGCGACGACCATGGCCATAGAGGTTGGAGCTTCGTAAATGGTGTCGTTAAGCCAGCCGTGCAAAGGAAAGACCGGGACTTTGACGGCAAATGCGACCAGGAAAGCAAGAGCTACCCACCACAGAGCCTCGGGCGTGAAGAGCGCGCTGTTGGTGGTGAGAGCACGCTGGATCTCGACGTAGTCGAATGTGCCGGTCTTGGCATAGAGCCAGAGGATGGCTACGAGGAACAGCGCCGATGGAATGAATGTGTAGGAGAAGAACTTCAGGGCTGTCTTCGGTCCCCGCTCGGGTCCGAAGATCGCAATCAAAATTGCCATGGGGACGAGAGAGAGCTCCCAGAAGCCGTAATACAGGAACATATCGAGCGCCACGAAGACGCCGATCATCGCTGTCTGCTGAATCAAAAAGAAAAAGTAAAACTCTTTTGTGCGCTTCTCGATGGCATTCCAGGATGCCAGCACACCCACGACGGAGAGAAAGCCGGTAAGTACGACGAGCCACATAGATAGACCGTCGACGCCGAGGTGATAACGGATTGCGGGGCTCGTGATCCAGGAGTAGTTCTCTTCAAACTGGAAGCCCTGTTGCCCATACACGAAGTGAGACGGCAGGTGCAGGGTCAACGCGAAGGTGGCGAGAGAGACAAGCAGGGTCCACCACTGTATGATGCGGCCTTTACGCGGCAGCAGCGCAACGACGATTGCGCCTGCGATGGGCACAAAGATCGTCAGCGTCAATATGGAATCAGTTAGCACGGATACGTTCCTTCTGTTTGTCTCATCGAGCCTCGTTGCTGGCGCCCGTCATTGGGGTAAGAAGTGCGCTGTGTATCCGAAATAGGAAGCGATGAGCAGGACGGCCGCGCCAAGCGCAAGCCAGCCTGCATAAGAACGAATATTGCCCGATTGCACGCGCTGCACAATCGCGCCGAATCCCTGCGCAGTGGCACCGGCAGCGAAGCCGGCACCGTCGATCACTCCGCGATCAAAGAGGCCCTTGAGCAGATAGCGAGAAATGAGCAGCAATGGCGTAACAATGAGGGCTCCATAGATCTGGTCGACCCAATACTTATTGAGTAGCAGTGCATAGGTGACGCGGAGCTGCTTTGCAAGTTTGGCCGGCAACTCCGGTTTCGCATAGTAGAGAATGTGCGCTGCGAACCAGCCGGCGATGGCAACCAGCATCGAGGCACCGGCCAGAATCAATTCCAGGCTTGAACTCTCAGCACCCGCCGCCCGTACGGTGCCGAGTAGCGGCTCAAGAAAATGTCCAATCTCATCGTGGCCGTGCATCGCCACAGGTATCCCGATCCAGCCTCCAATCAAGGAGAGAATGGCGAGGATTACAAGCGGGACCAGCATGACCCATGGGCTCTCGTGGACGCCATGGTCATGATCGTTGTGCGCAGCTTGCGGTGCTCGGCTCACGCCAAAGAAGGCGAGATACCAGAGCCGGAACATATAAAAGGCCGTGAGGAATGCGGTGAATAGTCCAACAAACCACAGTATCTTGTTGCCGTATGGCGAGATAAACGTTGCGTATAGAATCTCGTCCTTGCTGAAGAATCCGGCAAAGGGCCAAGGGCCGGAAATGGCCAGGACTGCGAACGTCATCGTCCAGAAGGTGACCGGAATTTTCTTGCGCAGACCGCCCATCACGCGGAGATCCTGCTCGCCGCTGAGCGCGTGGATGACCGATCCGGCTGCGAGGAAGAGCAGTGCTTTGAAGAATGCGTGTGTTATGAGGTGGAAGATAGCCTGTGTGTATGCCGTGACGCCGCAGGCCATAAACATGTAGCCCAGTTGCGAGACTGTGGAGTAAGCGAGCACGCGTTTGATGTCCGTCTGCACGAGGCCGATGGTTGCGGCAAAGAAAGCTGTTGCGGCACCGATGGCGGCGACCGTGCTCAAGGCCAGGGGAGAGCGGTCAAAGAGAATGTGTGTCCGCGCGATCATGTAAATTCCGGCGGTGACCATCGTTGCCGCGTGGATGAGTGCGGAGACCGGGGTTGGACCCTCCATCGCGTCCGGCAGCCAGATGTAAAGCGGGATCTGGGCGGATTTTCCGGTCGCGCCAAGCACCAGGAAGAGCGTGATAGCGGTGAGAAAGCCGCCCTGCCACTCAGGATGCTGGGCAACCTGCGCAAAGACTGCATTGAAGCTGAGTGTGCCGAAATGGGCGATGAGCAGGAACATGGCCAGCAGGAAGCCGAAGTCGCCGATGCGGTTGACGACGAAGGCTTTCTTGCCGGCTTTTGCCGCCGAATCGCGCAGGAAGTAGAAACCGATGAGCAGATATGACGCGAGTCCGACGCCCTCCCAGCCGACGAACATCAGCAGGAAGTTCTCCGAGAGCACGAGGACGAGCATGAAGAACATGAAGAGGTTCAAGTAGGCGAAGAATCGCCAGTAACCCTCTTCGTGAGCCATGTATCCGACGGAGTAGATGTGGATGAGGAATCCCACCCCCGTGACCACGAGCAGCATGACCATGGTGAGCTGATCGAGCTGCATGGTGAAGTCTGCGTGGAAGCTGCCAGTCCAGATCCAGGTGCCCAGATTCTCTATGTACGGCAGGGTCAGCGAATGAAAGCGGAACCAGATGTTCGCGGCCTGGGCGAAGGGAATGAGTGTTGCGATGAGCGCTACAGAGGTCACAAACGCTTTAGGCAGCTTGCGGCCAATAAGACCGTTCACCAGAAATCCGGCGAAGGGAATGAGCGGAATCAGCCAGAGATTGAGGGAGCCGGTCATAATTTCATCAGGTCGATTTGATCAACGTTGAGGGTACTCCGCGTGCGGAAGATAGCGATGATGATGGCCAGGCCCACGGTGGCTTCCGCCGCTGCCACAACCATCACGAAGAAGACGAAGATCTGTCCGCTAACCTGGTGCCAGTGATGTGCAAAGGCAACGAAGGACAGGTTGACGGCATTGAGCATCAGCTCAATCGACATGAAAATGGTGATAATGTTGCGCTTAATAAGGAACGCTGCCACTCCGATGGAGAAGAGAATGGCGCTCAGTATCAGGTAATAGACGATCGGCACCATGGCTCAATGCTCCTTTCGCGCCAGGACAACTGCGCCGAGTATCGCCACGAGAAGGAGGACGGAAGTGACTTCAAAGGGCAGTAACAGATCGCGGAAGAGGACCCGGCTTAGATCGCCAGTGGTTACCAGATAGTTTCCGAGGCTGGCATTGCCGAGAGGCCCGCGATTCGAGAGAAAAATGTAAACCAGCAGCGCCAGGAGTATGGCTGCGCCCGGAAATCCGACGAGGTACGCGGCCCAGCTTCCGTGCGTGCGTTCTTCCCGGCCGGCGTTGAGAAGCATGATGACGAAGGTGAAAAGCACCATGATGGCGCCCGAGTAGACGATGACCTGGGCCGCCGCGAGGAACTCAGCCCCTAGCAACAGGTAAAGCACGGCCAGTGAGCTCATCACAACGATGAGAGAGAGTGCGGAATTGATAGGGTGCCGCTGGAGCAAGAGGTTCAAGGCTCCGACCACGCACAGCCCGCCAAAGATGAAGAACAGAACAAGATGCATGTCTTCAGTCGCTCACTCGACAACACAGAACAAAATAAAAGTTCAGGAAACCGGAAGGACGATTGTAAACCACGTTACGCGGAGCGAAGAGCAAGCAAAAGGCTGGTCACAATAATATTTAGAATCGCGACCGGCAGCAGAAATTTCCAACCGAAACCCATCAATTGGTCGTAACGGAAGCGCGGCAACGTGCCTCGCACCCAGATATAGAGAAAGAGAAAAAAGAAGACCTTTGCCACAAACCAGAAGACCGGCAGCACGTTCTGAATAATAGGGCCGCCGATGGCGGGGAAGAGAGTGCCGAACGGGCTCGACCATCCACCAAGAAAGAGTAGCGTGGCGACGCAGCCCACGGTGATCATATTGGCATACTCGGCCATGAAAAACATGGCGAACTTCATCGAGCTGTACTCTGTGTGATAGCCGGCGGTGAGTTCGGTCTCCGCTTCGGGCAGATCGAAGGGAGCGCGATTTGTCTCGGCGTAAGCGGCAATCAGATAGATAAAGAACGCCACGATTTGCAAGCCGCCGACAACATTCCAGGAGAGCAGGCCATGCGTGGACTGGACGTTGACGATATCGCGCAGGCGAAAGGACTGCGAACGGAGGATTACTCCGACAAACGACAGGCCGAGGGCAAGTTCATAACTGATGAGTTGGGCGCTCGCGCGCAACGCGCCAAAGAGCGAATATTTATTGTTCGATGACCAGCCGGCGAGCGCAATGCCATAGAGTGCGATGCCACTGATGCCAAAGAGGATCAGCAGGCCGATGTTAACGTCTGAAATCTGAAAGAGGTCGACCCCTTTGTAGCGGAGCTGCGGACCAAAAGGAATCATCGAAATGGACAGCAGCGCGCAGCTCAAGGCGATAATGGGCGCGAGGATAAATAAAGGACGATAGACCCCCGTCGGCATCAGGTCTTCCTTGAGGAAGAGCTTAAGGCCGTCGACCAGCGGTTGCAGCAGGCCGAAGGGGCCGACCCGGCTCGGTCCCCACCGGTTCTGGATGCGGCCCACGACTTTGCGCTCGAGCAGCACCGTGTAGGCGACGGCCATCAGCAGGACCACCGTGAGGATGGCAACCTTGAGCACGTTCAACAATAGAAAGATCCAGATACTAACTTCCACAAGGCCTTCCCTGAATACGTTCTGCGACAGTTACGTTCTTCTGCAATTGCGTCAATCCGCCCCTGTTTCGGCCGGCTTAGTGAGTATGGTGCGCGATTCGACGACCTCCTGAAGCTTGGCGCTATATCTGCCAAGGGTGCCTGAGGTATAGAGCGCGTCATTCGAGGGCAGGACGAGGTCGCGCCGGCCTGTGCTCGCACCAATGGCGCCCACCTCGATCTGGACCAGTTGGGATTTCAGGTGTTCATCATTTCCGGTGAGCAGGTTGAGACGCGGGACATCATACGCAGGCACCAGACGTTGAATCTCATCGAGGATCGCAAACGGATCGAAGGGGCTCAGCTTCGGCTCCAGGTGATTCGCCGCAAGCCACACAGCGTGACGGTCGGCTTCGCCGGACTGCGCTCCGCGGGTCTGACCAAAATCGGCGCGGACACCTTTGCCAAAGGGCACGAGCTGTTTGGGATCGGCGCCGAGCTTGTCGGCAAGCCTGACGATAATTTCGAAATCGGTGCGAACTCCGGCTTTGTCGGCGGCTTTCTTGACGAGTTGCAGGTCGCCGTAGGTGTTGGTTACAGTTCCGGATTTCTCATACAGATTCGCAGCGGGGAAAATCACGTCGGCGAGAACCGCGGTTTCTGTGAGGAACATATCCTGCACGACAAGAAATGTATTCTTGAGAGCCGAAGAATCGACGCCGTAACGCGCGATCGGGTTCGAAGCGACGACGTAGAGTGCGGCAAGATCGCCCTGTCCGGCGGCATCGAGCATTTGGATGAGATCAAGGCCGGGTTGTGCGAGTAGCGTGCTTCCGTACTCCTCCCCGAAATGAGCGGAGGCTGTGACGGGGACGTAACCCGGCAACAGATCAGGCAACAGCCCCATGTCCGCCGCGCCGCGCGAGTTGGCGTAATCTCCCAGGCAAGCAAATTTCGCGTTGGGGAGCGACAGGCCGAATTCGACAAGGGACTGGATGTCGCGTCCGCGAAACTCCGACCCGAAGACGATGAGCAGTGATTCTTCCTTACGAATGTTGTTGCGGAAGGCCCCTGTCGAGTCGTTGCCCTCGAATGCGCCGTCGTTGCCCGCGAGATAGGAGATGAACGACGCGTAGCCATCAGTCGGTAGCAGGACAGCGGCCTTAGCCTGGCGGCGCAGCTTGATCTCGGCATGATTTGCGACGTAAATGCGGCCGCGGTGCAGGCGGACATTGGTGCGGATCTGCCAGGCGAGCGCAGGATGCTGATTGGTTGGGTCATTGCCGAGAAGCAGGATCGCCGGTGCGCTTAGGAAATCGCGCAGGGAAGCTTCGCGCCCCTCGTGGCCCTTGAGTGCGGCGGCGAAAGCTGCGTAATCTGCCGTACGGTGATGGTCGATGTTGTTGGTGCGCAGCACGGTGCGTGCGAATTTTTGCAGCAGGTAGGCTTCTTCGTTGGTCGTCCGGTTCGATCCGATGACACCGATGGCATTGCCGTCGCGGGTATCGCGAATCTCAGCGAGTTTTTTAGCGGCGTAGTCGAGGGCCTGCTCCCAGCTCACTGGGGCGAGTTTGCCGTCGGATTGGCGCACCAGCGGTTTGGTGAGGCGCTCCCGATGGTTGGCGAAATCAAATGCGTAACGGCCTTTGATACATAAGAACTCACCGTTGATGCCGCTCTTGTCGCGGTTATCTCCGCGGATGATTTCGACTCCGTCGTCGACGGAGCGGACGCCAAGAGTGGTCTTGCAGCCGTCTCCGCAATGCGTGCAGACAGTGCCGACGTGGTTCATCTCCCAGGGGCGGGTTTTGTAGCGATAGGTGCCGGAGGTAAGTGCGCCGACCGGGCAGATGTCGATGCACATGCCGCACTCCTCGCAGTCCAGGTGATCCTGCTCGTTGGGCGCGATGACGCTGCTAGCGCCGCGGTTCTCGACGCCAAGCGCCCACACATCCATGCCCGCGCCGCAGACGGAGACACAACGATAGCAGAGAATGCAACGCGGGCGGTCGTAGTAGACGACGGGGGACCACTGCTGCTCCTCCCTGTGCTGCTTGGTCTCGATGTACTTCGACTCGTGCGCGCCATACTTGAAGGTCATGTCCTGCAGTTCGCACTCGCCCCCGGCATCGCAAACGGGGCAGTCGAGAGGATGGTTGCCGAGCAGGAGTTCGACGGTGGCCTTGCGCGCCTGCCTGACCTCGTCTGTCTCAGTATGGACGACCATGCCTTCGGTGACGGCAGTCGTACAGGCGGTCTGCAGCTTGGGCATCTTCTCCACGCGCACCACGCACATGCGGCAGGCGGCTTGAACGGCAAGGTTGGGGTAATAGCAGAAGGCCGGAACTTCGATGCCCGCTGCCTTGCAGGCTTCAATGAGCACGGTGCCCGCAGGCGCTGTGAGCTTCTTGCCGTCGACTGTAAAGCTTACGTCTGCCATTGCAATCTCTTTCCCTGCGCTCTAAGCCAGCGCTGCTTCGCGCTCCAGCGAGTGGTGGTAGGGACATCCCTTGCCATCCAGGTGATCCTCAAACTCTTTACGGAATTTCTGCACAAACGCGATGGTCGGCATGGCCGCTGCGTCGCCAAGCGGACAGAAGGTCCGTCCCAGCATGTTTTCGGCAAGATACTTGATGTTGTCGATATCTTTGTCGACGGCGCCGCCCGCGTGCAAGCGGGTTAGGGATTTCTTCAGCCAGTCCGTACCTTCGCGGCAGGGAATACACCAGCCGCAGCTTTCGTGCTGGTAGAACTTCATGGTGCGCAGTGCAAACTCAACCATGCAGACCGTTTCATCGAGCACTACCACACCGCCTGAGCCGAGCATTGATCCAGCTTTGCCTACCTGATCGAAGTCCATACCGATGTCGATTTCTTCGGGTAGCAAAACGGGCGTCGACGACCCGCCAGGAACCACGGCTTTCAGCTTTTTACCGCCGGGAATTCCGCCGCCGACGTCGTAGATCATCTTCTTGAGGTTGTAACCCATCGGCAGTTCGTAGACGCCGGGCTTTTCCAGATGGCCGCTGAGGCAGAATAGGCGCGTGCCGCCGTTGCGTTCGGTGCCGAGCTTTGCGTATTCTGCGCCGCCGATGCGAAAGATATGCGGCACGGTTGCGATGGTCTCAGCGTTGTTGATGACGGTGGGTCCTCCGTAGAGACCAACCACTGCGGGGAAGGGCGGACGGATTCGCGGAATTCCGCGCTTGCCCTCGAGCGACTCCATCAGAGCGGATTCTTCGCCGACTTCGTAAGCTCCGGCGCCCGTATGCGAGACTGCTTCGAAGTCCATGCCTGACCCGAAGATGTTCTTACCGAGGAAGCCCTTGGCGTAAGCTTCGTCGATCGCCTTCTCCATGATCCTGAGGAGGTAGCGGTATTCGCCGCGCAGATAGATGAAGCCCATCTTCGCGCCGACAGCCAGGCCAGCGATGATGGTGCCTTCAATGACCGCGTGCGGATCGTGCTCGAAAATCAGCCGGTCCTTGCAGGTTCCCGGTTCACTCTCGTCACCATTGACCAGGATGTATTTGGGCCGGTCGGACTTCTTGGGCACGAAAGACCACTTCATGCCGGTGGGGAAACCGGCGCCTCCGCGTCCACGCAGGCCGGAGGCCTTCATCTCGTTGATGATGCCTTCGGGTCCTATTTCGATGGCCTTCTGCGCGGATTTGTAGCCATCGAGCTCGATATATTTGTCGATCGAGACCGCACCTTTGCCGAACCGGTAAGAGATAATGGGGACAACGTCGGGATGAGTTGTGAGGTAGGCCATTATTTCCCCGCTTTCTCCCTATACCCATTCAGAACCTTGTCCATCGACTCCGGCGTCAGGTTTTCATGGAAGTCATAGTTGATTTGCACGGCAGGCGCCCAGCTGCATCCTCCGATACATTCGACTTCTTCCAGTGAGAATATGCCGTCTGGCGTCACGCCCTTGTGGCCGATGCCGAGCCGCTTGCTGCAGTGTTCCAAAAGCTCGTTGCCGCCGCGCAGCATGCAACAAATGTTGGTGCAAACCTGAACATTGAATTTACCGGCGGGTTTGGTGCGCAGCATAGAGTAGTAGCTCAGCACACTCAAGACATCACTCTCCTGGATGCCGATGCGCGCGGCAATTTCGGCAATCACCGCGTCGGAGATGTATCCCACTTCATCCTGCGCGTAAAGCAGCATGGGAATGAGTGCGGAACGGCGCAGCGGGTAGAGTGTCACCAGCTTATCGAACCGTGCGGCGAGCTCGGGTGAAAACATCGTTTTCTTTTCCGTGGCCAACGCTACTCCTCGTCAAAAACCTTTGCGGTAAATGCCTCAGCCGCTACTTCCAGCTCTAGTTTTCCCCGGCGATCGCTCAACTCCACTTGACTGTCTTCGCCGATTTTGAACTTGCCCTGTTCCAGTACGCGCTCCGGCCTGGGCTCCCTTTCGCGATCATCCTCATACAAGGTCCAGCTTCCCGTGCCAGCCGCGGATTCAAACTGCAGCACGAGCATCTTGCCCTCGCCGCGCAGCGCCAGGTTCCCTTCTCCGTCCTCGTCAACCAGAGCGTGTTCCATGGCCGGCCGGCTCAGATCGTGCGCCGCCACATACGAGCGAATCAACGAAACGAAGGAGATCCACAGTTCGGCATACACACGCGCATATGGGATCACTGCGCTCATCGGTCGATCTCCCCCAGAACGATATCAATCGACCCGATGATCGCGACCACATCGGCGATCAGCCGCCCAGCGCACATGGTCTGCAACGCCTGCAGTGTCGCAAACGTGGGGTTCCGCATGTGAACACGGTAGGGCTTCGCCGTACCGTCGCTCACAACGTAATAGCCCATCTCGCCACGCGGCGATTCGATTGCCTGATAAACCTGGCCCGCCGGGACCGGAAACCCCTCAGTCACAATCTTGAAGTGGTAGATAAGCGATTCCATCTGGGTTTTCATCTGCTCGCGGTCGGGCAGCACAACCTTGGGCGCATCGGCCTTGATGTTGCCTTCCGGCATGCCATCGAGCGCCTGCTGGCAAATCTTGACCGACTCGCGCATCTCTTCAACCCGAACCATGTAACGGGACCACACATCGCAGCCGGTCGAAACGGGGACCTTGAACTGAAATTTCTCGTAGCTCGAGTAAGGCATGTCGCGGCGAAGATCCCAATCGATGCCGGATGCGCGCAATGGCGGTCCGGTCACGCCGAAGGCAATGGCATCCTCAGCGCTCAGATGCCCCACCCCCTTAAGGCGCCCGATCCAGATGGGGTTGCCCATGAGCAGGTTTTGATACTCGTCGATTTTTTCAGGCATCACCTTCAAAAACGCCTGTATACGGTCGAACAAATCCAGCGGAGGCTCGAGGGCCAGGCCGCCGACGCGGAAGTACGATGTCATCATGCGCTGGCCGGAGACCTGCTCGAAGATGCGAAGGATTTCTTCGCGCTCCCGGAAGGTATAGAGGAATACGGTCATCGCGCCGATGTCCAACGCGTGCGTGCCCAGCCAGACAAGATGAGAATTGAGTCGCGTTAGCTCGTTCAGAAGAACGCGAATCCACTGCGCCCGCTCGGGGATTTCAATCTCCAAAAGCTTCTCGACGGCCAGGCAGTAGCAGAGGTTGTTACTCATCGGACTCAAGTAGTCGATGCGATCCGTCATCGGAACCACCTGCTGGTAAAACTTCGCTTCGCAGGTCTTCTCGATGCCGGTGTGCAGGTAGCCGATGTCCGGAACAACTTTGAGGACGGTCTCGCCGTCGATTTCGACCACCAGGCGCAGTACTCCGTGCGTCGATGGGTGCTGCGGTCCCATGTTCAGGACCATCGTGGTGTCTTTGGAGCCTTCCACGGGACGGGGCGCAATCAGCGTAGAGGTGCCAACAAACTCAGTCATCAGCGGTAGCCCTCCACGGGATAGTCCTTGCGCAACGGGTGGCCTTCCCACTCGTCCGGCATCATAATACGGCGCAGGTTCGGATGTCCGTGGAAACGCACCCCGAACAGGTCCCACACCTCGCGCTCGTAGAAGTTGGCCGAAGGCCACACCGGCGTGATGCTATCGATGGAGGGATCGATCGAGTCGACCAGTGCCACCAGCCTGACGCGTTCCTTCAAGCTGTGCGAAAGAATGTGATACGTCACCTGAAAACGCGGCTCACTGGGATACCAATCGACGCAAGTCACATCTTCCAGGAAGTTGTAGGCAGCACTTTGGATTGTCCGGCAGGCCTCGCGAATCCGATCCCTCGCGATGGTCAGCGTCAGTTCGTTGCGGTCGAACTTGGCGTCAAAAATCGCATCGGGAAGAGATGAGAGAAGGGAACTAATGGCCCTGTTTTTCGCGTGGGCTTCGAGAACGGCATCTTTTTCGAGCGCTGTGGCGTCCATTTTGTCTTATAAATCGGCCTTGTCCGATGACCAATCCAGAATGCCCTTTTTCAGAATGAAAAAGAAGCCCACCATAACAAATCCCAGGTAAACCAGCATCTCCCAAAAACCGAACATGCGCGAGCCTGTGATAGCGGGCAGTTGGCGATATATCACCGCCCAAGGCATCAGGAAGACCGCTTCCACGTCGAAGAGGATGAAGAGCATCGCGACCATGTAGAAACGGACAGAGAAGCGTCCGCGCGCGTCGCCTTCGGCCGGAATCCCGCACTCGTATGCCTCCAGTTTTGTCTTGAGTCTGCGATGGCGTCCAATTAAATACGACATGGTGGTCATACTGCAGCCTAGGCCCACGGCCACCACAATTTGCATCAGCAGCGGAATGTAGTTCCATGTATAGGGATGGGTCTGCATACAGCTTTCGGGCCTCAAGAGAGAGAGAAGCGTGATGCGCCTACCCTCCGACTCTAGTTTTTCGCCTGTCAAGAGTCAAGTTTCGTTGACTTCCTGTAACTCTTACGCAATTTCGAGCGTCCAAGTGGATGCTTGTAAAGTTCTCAGAAGGTTAGGAGAGATCAAAGTGATGGAAAAAGTGGCGCTATGGGTCAAGCTTCAGGCTAAGCCGGGGAAAGAAAACGAACTGACCGAATTTCTCAAAAGTGCTGTCCCATTGGTCGAAGCGGAGCCGGACACGATCTCCTGGTTCGCTCTGCAGATTAGTCCCTCGACTTTCGGTATTTTCGATACCTTCGCGGCCGACGCTGGCCGCCAGGCGCATCTCTCCGGCAAAGTCGCCGCCGCGCTCATGGCGAAAGCGCCTGAGCTCTTATCCGAGGCTCCCTCCATCGAAAAGGTTGATCTGCTAGCGGTCAAAGCTGCAAAATAAGGCGCCGCATCTGTCGGGCGGCATCTCATTCTCACGGAGCAGCCATGCAATCTTGCACCCACCTGAACCATGTCCACAAAGTTACCCCACGCACACCTGGAGGCTGCGAAGAATGTCTGAACATGGGCGACCGCTGGGTCCATCTACGCCTTTGCCTGGAGTGCGGCCACGTCGGCTGCTGCGATTCATCGAAGAACAGGCATGCGACCAAGCATTTCCATGCAGTCAAACATCCGATCATTCGTTCGTTTGAGCCAGGAGAAAGCTGGGGCTGGTGCTATATCGATGAGATTGAGCTGGATCTCGACTGACCTATACGTCCGGGCAATTCGTCCCAAAATGGGCTGTCACCCCTTCCCTGTCCCAATGTGACACAGGAATCTGCATTCACCAAAGATCTCTCCAGAGGGGCAACCCTCTGGCCGATCCAGTGGGCAACGGAGGATCACGGTTAGGGTCACCCCTGCCGCTGCGTCTCTCGATTCTGCCAATCTTGCCCTTGTTGTACGCCGGAGTCAGCGCGCCGCACCAACAGTCGATATTTACCAGGAAAACCCGATCGAGTCTTTCGCGGATTGGCCTTTGCCGTGGTCTTCAACCTGCTGCAACGCTGACCGGGATTGTGGGATGGGAGCTCTGGTCGCCTGCTGCGGTAGGTACCCTGAAGCCTGGCACTGCGGATACCCGGCCCTGCTGTTAAATTCAACTCATGCAGATCGTCATCAACGGGCAGCCGCGCGAGTTCTCTGATCTCGCTGCCTCGGCGACCCTTGCCGACCTTGTCTCCACTCTCGATCTAAAAGGCGATCGCGTCGCCATCGAACATAACGGAAGCATCGTCCCCCGCACGGAGTGGGCTGGCACCGCCATTCACTCCGGCGATAAATTTGAGATCGTACACTTCGTGGGCGGGGGAGCCCGGCCATGAGCATCCTTGCGCGTCGCCTTCCGCTCTCTCTCGGGGTGATTCTTACCATCGTGGGTATCGCAGCCGCGCAACATTCTCCCGCGCCGCCGCTTGCCGGACCGACCTTGACCGTTCCAGGTATCTCCGCGGGTCAGACGCTCAAGATCGTCGCCTATGGAGATACCCGATTCACCGTCACCACAAACCACACGGACACCAACCCGCGTGTGCGTCAGTATCTCGTTCAGCAGATAGCCCGGGAGAAGCCGGACGCCATCTTCATGACCGGCGACCTGCCCTTCAACGGGATCGATCCCGCCGACTGGCAGGTCTATCGCGACGAGACGGCTGCCTGGAGCGCCGAGCACCTACGCGTTTATCCGACGCTCGGCAACCACGACGTGAAGGGAGGATGGGAGGGCGGTGTGGGCAACTTCGACGCCACTTTTCCGGAGCTTAAGGGCTATCGCTACTACTCGGTGCTGATGGGCAACGTATACCTCATCACGCTGGATTGCACCGAGTCCTATGCGGAAGGTTCGCCGCAACGCGCGTGGCTGGGAGCACAGCTGGAGCACCTGCCCAAGTCCGTGGACTTCGTCTTCTTCCTTTCCCACATGCCGCTCTACACCGATATCCAGAGCCAGGTGATGGCCAGCCTGCCGAACCCAGCCGAATTATCGCTGCGGGAATTCATTCTCGCAGAAGCGCCGCAGATTCATGCGAAGCTGATTGTCGTCAACGGCCACATTCATAATTACGAGCGCTTCGATGGCGGCCAGACAAGCTACATTGTCTCCGGTGGTGGTGGCGCCATGCCTTACCGAGTGGTCGTGCGCGGACCGGAAGACCTATTCCAGGGCCAGTCGTTTCCCAACTATCACTACTTGGTATTCACGATTCACGGAAAGACCGCGGACGCGGTCATGAATCGCGTGGCGGGGCTGGCTTCGCCGGAGACATTACATCTTGAGGTCAAGGACAAGTTCACGCTGACCGCGCCGGGGCCGTAATTTAGAGGGGTAAACCCCCTCCCACTCGACTGTTCTTCCTATCTGATTCTAAATGAGTTAAGGCATAGTTTGCCTTGTACCTAATAGATACGAAACTTAATAGAAAACAAACACCTTACGGCAAGGTGCGTCGGAATCAAAGGCCGATTCACCGAAGCCCTAAAGATGAAGGCCCGACTGCGATGGCAAGCGGGCCTTTTTATCTCTCTTTTCCATCATAGCGAGTTGAGATATGCCTATTGGAGGGCGTAGAGGTTGCCGTCGGCGCTTCCTATGTAGACGACGCTGCCGGAGATTACGGGCGAGGAGAGGATTGTCCCAACGGTGTGGAGTTTGGCGATGCCGATGAACAGGTCGTCGTAGAAATTGGAGGCGAAGGCAGCTTCGTAGTTAGGGCCGCCATCTGGCTTGGAGAGCGCAGGGAGGTTTTGACGGGAGGCCTCTGTTTGGAAGACCCAGACGGGTTTTCTAGGAACTTGTTGAAAATCACTGCGACGCGGCATATTAGCTGGGGATTTTCTTTTCTGTCGAGTTGAAATCTGTCTGAATTGTGTGTTTAGCCAGTGTTCATCGGGGTTTGCGGATATCGGAGAAA
>JBAVYX010000183.1:0-39611 GCA_049588475.1 Silvibacterium sp.
GGATATCTAGCGGCAGATGGCGCTGGCGGTAGCCCTTGGCCACCGCCAGCAGCTCAGCCTGAGAGCGGTAGCGCTGCTTGCACTGGATGAAGCCATAGGCGGCCTTAGGCAGCATAGGCGTCGCGCCAGTCAGTAGGCGATAGCCGCCGTAGACTTCGTCCGTCGTCTTTCCTGCAATCACGAAGAATGACACGCGTTTGCCCAGTGTCGAAGTCCACTTCGTGTGACCGTCAAAGGCGGGGTAGATCGTGGTCGACGACGGATTGTCCCACACGATGCCATAGCCCTTATTTGTAACCACGAAAGGCACACAATAAGTTGGAGAAGCCGGAGCGAGATAGTTCGCTGCGCAAGTGATGGGCCGCTGCCAGTGGTCGAGATAGCCTTCCTGGTTCTCGCCGAGTCCATAGTAATGCTCGTCCTCTGCTGTGCGGAAGGTTGCGCCCACGGTGTAGAGCGGCAAGTCTTCCGGCTTAATGCCGCGCGCATTTTTGAGCGTGTCGTCCTTCTGGTTCAGCTCTGCCATCTGCCAGCCGTCCATATCGACGAGTAGAGAGCCATTCGGTAGCGTAACCGACACATGGGCTCCAGCTGTCGAACCCGAGAAGAACTTCGCCGTATCTGGTAATTTTTCGTTCGGGTCACGTTTGTATGCCGGCGCTACAGTCACCGTCATACGGTCGCTCGTGTAGGTGTCCGCCCCGCTCTTGACCACGGCGTGCGCCCAGCCAGTCTCGTCCGGCTTGGCAACAAATCCGTACCCCGGCCCGGCTTCTGCTTCCTTGGCGATGTTGCTCAGCGTGACCCGAACAACATTGGGTGCATAGGCCTCGATTGCAATCGTCTGCCCGTTCCGCTCGAGCGGCATGGTTTGTGCAAGAGCAACTGTGGCAGTAGAAAGGAGTAGCAGGACAGGAGATAAACGAGACATTCGATCCTCAGATTCCCGGCGGACGGGAGCAAATTTGAACATACAACAGCTTAGACTTCACCACGAGGCATAAAGAGTACTTGTAGTTAAACCGACAGATAATTTGATGATTTACTTGCAACACTTTACATGGCAACACACCTACTTGTTTGCGTCTGAAGGGTCGGTTTCAGCCCAAAGAGCATCGAGGACAAGAGCTGCCCAACCGCAAGCGCTGCCGAAAGCCCAGCCACCAGCCCGACCACAATCATCCGTAGAACATCCATTAGTACATAGTCACTCACTGGCACATTGCGGACACAAAGGCGAGGCTATTCCCCTCGCAAAGCCTGGATGGGATCAACGGAAGCTGCGCGATGCGCCGGCATCGCTGAGGCTGCGAGAGCCATAGCGAATACGACAATTGCTGTCAGGATCATCACCACGGGGTCGAAGGGGCTCACATGAAAGAGGAAGGAGCGCAGGACGCTCGATGCGGCAGCGGCTCCAGCGAGGCCGAGAACGCAACCGATGGCGGCGAGCTTAAGGCCAGCGATGAGAATGAGACGCATGATGTCCGAGCGCTGCGAGCCTAGGGCCATGCGGATGGCCATCTCCTGCACGCGTGAGGCGACGGAAAACGCGATGATGCTATAGATGCCGAGAACGGCCAACAACACCGCGGCCAGGGCAAAGCTGGAGATGATGATGGTGTTGAAACGGCGAGAGGCTTCGCTCTGGGCGACGACCTGCTCCATGGTTTGCACCTGGGTGAGCGGCAGCTGCGCATCGATGGAACGGACAGTTGCGCGCAGAGCGTTCTCCATCTGCTCGGGTGGCAGAGCCGAACGCAGGACGATGTAGCCGCTATTGCCGTTCAAATCGGTAGGCAAAGCCACGGGACCGGCATCCTTTTCAAGCTGCACGACCGGCTGGTAGAACTGGTCGGATGCGTCGGCATCGGGCGAGGTGAGCTTCGCGTCGGCCACTTCTCCGACAACGGTCATCCAGGGGGTTCCCGACTTCAAAGTGCCAACGCGCATCCGTTTTCCAATGGGATCCTGATGCGGCCAATAGTGCTCGGCAAACTCGTGATTGACAATGACGACGAGCTGGTTGTTGGCATTGTCGGATTCGCTGAAATAACGGCCGCGAATCAGCGGGATGCCGATGGCCTTGAAGTAGTCCCCGATGACCTGAGAAGGCGAAGCGGCAGTCTGGTCGGGTCCGCGGGGATCGACATAGCCGTCGACAACAAAGGCCTCAATGCCGTCGCCCGTAGCGGGAAGGGTGCTCGTGAGTCCGGCGGCTTCGATGCCGGGCAGCTGGCGAAGCTGCTCGAGCAACTTGTTGTTGAAAGCGTCGATCTGCGTCTGCGTTGAGTATTGTTTCTGCGGCAGCGCATACACGGCGGTGGTGACGTGGTCGGGGCGGAAGCCGAGATCGACAGCGCTCATGTTGCTGAAGCTGCGCAGCAGCAAGCCGGAAGCAGTGAGCAGGATGAGCGCGATGGCGATTTCCACGACTACGAGCGTGGAGCGGAGCCGCGCATGGCTGCCGCCCGCAGAGCCGCTACGCCCGCCTTCTTTCATGGAGGCATTCACGTTGGTGCGCAGCGCGGCGAAGCCTGGGGCTAATCCACAGAAGAACCCGGTGAGCAGTGCGAGGAGAAGCGCAAAGCCGACGACGGTCCAGTTGAGCGTAATCTCGCTCATTAGTGGCATCGTTTCCGGCAGCAGGTTCTTGCCGATGGCAAGCGCGAGAGCGGCAAATCCGATGCCCAGAAGGCCGCCGGCAACGCTGAGCACGAGGCTTTCCAGGATCATTTGCCACAGCAGCGTGAGCGCGGGCGCGCCGATGGCGAGACGCACGGCGGTTTCGCGTTGACGGCGAATGGCACGGACCAGGAGGAGCCCGGCAAGGTTGGCGCAGGCGATGAGCAGCACGACGGCAACGGCCAGGAAAAGCATGCGCAGGAGCGGACGGGTCTCGAGAACAGTGATTTGCTGCAACGGGTACACCACCGGCCGAATGCGAAAGTTCGCTTCATCGGGCGGATAGCTGCGCATGATCTGCTGCGCAACGCGTTCGGCATCGCCCTGCGCCTGCGCCGCGGTAACGCCGGGCTTGAGGCGGCCAACCAGATTCAGGTACCAGCTCGCATTGGCCTCAGGGGCGAGCTCCTGCGGAGAAAAGCTCATGGGAACCCAGAGTTCGCTGCGGTTAAGGCGGCCCGGGATCAGCGGAAACTCGAAATTCCTGGGCATGATGCCGATGATGAGGTACGGCTTGCGATCGAGCAGAATCTTGGAGCCGAGGACGTTTGGGTTGCCATTGAAGCGGCTCTTCCAAGTGGCGTAACTGAGAACCGCGACCTGCTCCTTTTGCAAATCTTCCTGCGCGGTGAAGACGCGCCCCATGAGCGGCGCGACGCCGAGGGCAGAGAAGACGGAGGGCGTCATGCGCGCGGCGTTGATCTGGGCGGGTTCACCGATTCCAGAGAGCTCGAAGCTCATGAAACCATAACCGCCAATGCTTTCGAACGAGTTGGTGTCGCGTGGATAGGTGACGACCTCGGGTCCGGTAACCGGGCCGGAATCGTGCTGGCCCCAGTTGGTGCCGCTGACCTGATCGCCAAGGGTGACGAGACGGTTGGCGTTGGGAAAAGGCAGCGGGCGCAGGAGAACTCCGTCGACGATGGAGAAGATGGTGGTCGTGGCGCCGATGCCGAAGGCCAGCATCAGTACCGCAGTCGCCGTGAATCCTCTGGACTTGCGCAATTGACGCAAAACCAGCTTCAGATCGGAAAGAATTCGATGCATGAAACTCCTCGAAACGGGTTAGCCGTTAGACGGAACCCGCGCTTATACCGTTCATACACTAGGTCACGAATTTCGGCGTTTTGCTCGATAGCTGTTGCCACCAGAGAACCCGATGGACACGTGTCTGCTTGGAAGTGCATCCGTCTATTAGACGAAATTAGCCCGGTGAAGTGCGCGGAGACAACGCATGGAGGAACTGGCCCTGGGTCACATCATTCTTCTTTCATGTACTGAGGACCCTGTGTAAGAGTTTCACATTTTGCGCTCGACCTTTTTCCACCATTGAACAAATTCCTATGCTTTCTTTTCAACACCATTGAGGCTTTAAAATTTCCTTAAACTACTGAAAATAATGGGCATTACGCTCCTGCAAAACCAGTATTTACGAGTTCAATTCCCGTCCGGTGCTCCAAGTCAAGAGGTCGTTGACAGGACCCTAGGCCTAATGGGCGTGACCACACTCCATGCACTCGCGAGACGCCGCTCCTCAAAATACTCTAAGTCCGCAGGTGTAGCCTTTCAGGCGTGCACGATCATCGGATCACGTTAATCGTTCCGTCTACCCGTCGATGCCCTCCCTTTAGCATCGACAGAAGAGATAACTTCAAACCATCGGCTTTTAGCAGCCTGCCCGGAAACAACGAAAATAACTTAAAGATTCAGGAAGGCCTTTCTATGAAACGGATTTTTCAGTTGCTTCTTGTCGTCATCGCTACTGTCTGTATGCAAGCCGAGACTCGTCCGGTTGCCCTTTTCTATATGACAGACACTCCCGATTCTGTTCGTTCGTTTCTTGCGCACTCGAGCAAGATAGGAATACTGGTGCCCACATGGTACTCAGTGGATGCAACTGGCCTGGTTACTGGCGGGCCGAATCCCGCAGTGCTGGAGCTCGCGCAGAAACAGCACTTGCCGGTAATGCCGATCATCGCGAACGCGGGTAAGGATGCATTACATACACTGCTGGCGAATGGCACGGCTCAAAAGGCGATGATCGCCGCTCTTGTTCGCGAGTCGAAGCTCCAGGGTTACATGGGCATTCAGTTCGACTTTGAGGACATCTCATGGACCGATCGAGATACGCTCTCGGCCATGACGAAGCTGACGGCAGATGCGATGCATGCAGAGGGGCTGCAACTGAGTATCGCAACCGTGCCCAATGCGCCGGGATATGCGGGGAAGGGTGGTTTTGCCAAGTGGATCTATGAGGACTGGCGGGGTGCTTACGACCTGCAGGCATTGGCACAATCAGTGGACCTGATCTGTCTGATGACGTATGACCAGCATACCCGTTGGACGCCGCCCGGTCCGGTGGCCGGCTGGGACTGGACGGTTGAGAACCTGGATTATGCGTTGAAGTTTGTTCCAAAGGAAAAATTGTCACTCGGGATTCCGCTGTATGGGTATCACTGGTTCGCGGGATCTCCCGTGATGCGGGAGGATCCAGCGACAAAGAAGTTGGAGTACCACCCGAACATCTCTGCGAACTACATCAGCACAGAGGACGCGCTGCTGCTTGCCCGGGAGTACAAAGGCGTGGCGCAGTGGGATGCAGCCGATCACACAGCGTGGTTCTTCATCTATCGCGATCAGATGCGGGAATGGGTGTTCTATACCAATACGCGCACCTTTGAAGACCGATATAAGCTGGCTCAGGAACGCGCGATCGAAGGCTTCTGCTCGTGGGTTCTCGGTACCGAGGATTCGGGAATCTGGGAATTGCTCCCAGACCGGAAATAGCGAGGGTTCATGCAGTATTTTGCCGCTGATTTCTGCTCATACCCCCAAATAAATGTTCATTTTTTGGCTAAGTGAACATTTATTCTGTCCATTCCTACTATTGTCGGCGTATACTCCGTGGCGCACGCTGAATTACGGCGCGCACGTGCCAGTTTACGAACGGGCACACCTCTTCGATCGATTGCGAGGCCAATTTGCACTAACGAACACAGGAGGAATTAGAAGAAAATGCTCTCCCCCAAGAGGCTCTTCCTTACAAATACGGTCATCCTCTGCACCGTGGTTTCACTCTCTCTCATCTTCAACCTGGGACTGGCAATTGCTCAGACCGTCACCGGCAATATCACAGGAACTGTGACGGATCCTACGGGTGCGGCTGTCGCAGGGGCCGAAGTGACCGCGCGCGATATCAGTACCGGAGTACAGACGCCGGCGGCGACCAATCCTTCAGGCGTTTTTAGCATCCGATTTCTACCGATCGGCCACTATGACGTTACGATAAAGGCGAACGGATTCAGTACGCAGACGATTCCGCCGTTTGCCCTGGAGATCGATCAGACCGTGAACTTCAACGCGCGTCTGCAAGTGGGCAATACCACGCAGACGGTGGAAGTTACGGCTGCGACGCCAATTCTGAATACCACCAACCCCAGCCTGGGTGTCACCCTTACCTCCAATGAGATTGGGACCATACCTCTGAACGGCCGCAACTTCTCCACCGTGACCTTGTTCGTGCCGGGTGCGGTGAGTACACAGCCCTCGGGCACGACAGGCAATAACGCGATCGAGCGCAGTACGTATTACACAGATATCCCTAATATCAATGGGAATCGCGCGCAGGCCAACAACTACACGCTCGATGGCATCGACCTGAACGAGAACCAAAACAACCTGATTGCGTACAACCCGTCTCCGGATGCGATTCAGGAGATAAAGGTCATCTCCGCCAATGCGCCAGCCGAGTATGGCAATGTGAATGGTGGCGACATAATCAGTGTCCTAAAGAGTGGAACCGATCAGCTTCATGGCTCGGCATACGCCTACTTGCAGAATGAAAATTTGAATGCCAACTCATGGGGAAACAAGCACAATGTCCCGATTATCCCCATCAACCCTTATACCCTGTACCAATTTGGAGGAACGATTGGCGGACCGATCAAGCACGACAAACTGTTTTTCTTTGCCGATTATGAAGGTGCCCGCCAACATACTGGAGGAACGAGCACGGCCACGGTATTTACTTCGGCGATGCGCGCAGGAGATTTCTCCGCACTGTTGAATCCGCCAACTGGAGCCAATGGCGCGACGAACGCGCCGATCCAGCTCTATGACACGCAAAACAACTTCGTCCCTTTTGTGAACAACCAGATTCCGATTACGAATCCGGTCGCCCAATTCATCTTCGCCCACCCTGACCTGTATCCACTCCCAAACGCAACGCCGGTCGATGGGGTTGTGGCCAATAATTTCCACGGACCGAGCAGCAGCTTTGTCGTCAACAATCAAGGCGATATCAAGATCGATTGGAATGTGAGGCCGGCGGATAAAATTAGCGGATTTTATAGCCAGTCGAACGCCTATGACGGAAATGTAGCGGTGTTGGAGCTCTCCTTCCCGGCGCAGAATGTGTTCCCTACGAAGCTTGGGGGCGGGACCTGGGTGCATGTTTTCTCACCCGCGATTGTTAACTCGGCGCGTGTAGGCTTTACTCGCGTCGTCTGGGACCAGGGGGTGCCGACTGACCCCAGCGGCCAGTTTGGTCTTACAGGAAACTCGAAGGTCGGTATCGCTTTCGGGACGCAGCAGTATGTGGGCTTCTCGTTTCAGGGCATCGGCACCAACGGCTTCACCGGAGTCGGTACGCCGGCGCTCATTGGGTCAATCATCGACAACACCTTCAGCTATGGCGATAACCTGACCTGGCAGCACGGCGTGCATCTCCTCAGCTTTGGGATCCAGGCGATCCGCTACCAGAACAACTACATCACCAGCAACAACAACGGCTTTCTCGGCTCCTTCAATTACACGGGAGCCTTTACCAGCAATCCCAATAACGGTGCGGTTAACGGTATTGGCTATCCCGGAGCGGACTTCGCTCTGGACCTGGTGGCACAGGCGCAGTTGCAAGAGGCGGGGGTACTGGTCGGACAACGCCAGTGGCGCACGGCCGTCTTTGCGCAGGATGACTGGAAAGTTCTTCCCAATCTGACGCTGAACCTCGGTCTCCGCTACGAATACGATCAGCCGTGGTACGAGGTGAATGACAAGACGGGGAATGTGCTACTGGATACGGGTACGGTGATCTATGCCCGGCGCATTCCAGCAGGTGCGCCGGCCGGCTCGCAGCTGTGCAGCAATCGTGCCTGCTATAACCCTACTAACAATCAGTTCATGCCCCGCATCGGCTTCGCTTATCAGGCGACCAATCGCTTTGTTATCCGCGGCGGGTACGGCGCCACGAGCTTCTTTGAGGGCAACGCCGGCAACCAGCGCCTGACATCTCTCCCCCCTTTCATTTTGTCCAGCCAGAGACCCGCGGTTATCCCTACCCCCGGGTTCGCCGGCACTCCCTATTCGGTGCAACAAGGCTTCAGTACCAACCCCGCCGACATCAACTACTCCGGCGGCGGCTACGGCGCCTGGCCGTTGAATATGAGACCCGCGTATGTCCAGGAGTGGAGCCTGACGACGGAATATGCGTTGACTCAGTCCACCACGCTGCAGGTTGGATATCTAGGGCTGCAAGGCCAGCACCTGATCAACTACGGCAACGCCAACCAGCTTCTTATTCCCGGGGTTAGCTCATCGGCTCCTCTAGCCAACAACCCTCTCTTTGGCGAAAGTGGCCCCCTTCTGGTGACTGAGCCGCGGGCAATGATGAACTACAACGCTCTGCAGGCAGTGCTGCGCCATCGCTTAAGTCATGGTCTTGAGTTCACAGTGAACTACACCTATGGACGCGCCATGACCAATAGCCTGGGCAACTACGCGCTGAACGTCAATGGATTCAGCGGAGCCTTCCAGAATGGCTACGACAGCCATGCCGACTATGGTCCAGCCGGATACGATATCCGGCATAGTCTGAACGGGTTGGGAGTCTATGAGCTCCCGTTCGGACACGGCAGGGAGTTCGGCTCTAACGTGAACCGCTTTGTGGACACGGCGATCGGCGGATGGTCTATTTCCGGATCCCTGATGGCCTATTCGGGCTTCCCGGTCAGCATGACTGCTCCTTCGGTGAGTAACAGCAACAGCTATGGTCAGGCGCGGCCGAATCAGTACCGGAAGATGCGGATCGTCGATCGCAATATTAACAATTGGTGGGGCACGGACCCCTCGGCTGAGCCCTGCGTGGCAGGACAGGGCGAGAACAACGGGATCTGCGCCTACGGCACGCCGGCCGCCAATACCTTTGGCAGCGCGCGTGTGGGCACCGAACGCGCGCCGGGCTACACGCAGGTGGATAGCTCGATGTTCAAGGACTTCCACATTACGGAAAGACAGGTGGTGGGTTTCCGCGCGGATTTCTTCAACCTCTTCAACATTGCCAGTTACGGAAATCCGGACAGCGGCGTGACCGACTCTACCTTCGGTCAGATTTCAAGTGTGCGGTCGAATTCGCGCGTCATACAATTTGGAGCGCATTACACCTTCTAGCCTTAGAACTGAACGTCTCATTCTTGAACATAAACCTCCGTCTGGAATTGCCTGTTGGCGCGGTTACAGACGGAGGCTTTGCACGCAGGATACCTATGCTGCTTGAAATCTGTGTTGATTCTGTGGAGTCGGCGATTGCCGCAGAAAGTGGCGGGGCGCAACGGGTCGAGCTCTGTAGCAATCTGCTGGAGGGTGGCGTTACCCCCAGTCCGGGACTGCTCGAGCTGGTCCGCAAACGCCTGCAGATCGATATCTTCGTGATGATCCGGCCGAGAGGTGGCGATTTCTGTTATACCGCTGAAGAATTCGCAGTGATGAAGGCGGACATTCAACACGCGAAGGAACTTGGGGCGGACGGGGTCGTATTCGGCATTCTCGACGCGGATGGATATGTGGATGTGCCGCGCACGAGAGAGCTGGTGGAGCTGGCAAACCCTTTGCCTGTCACGTTTCATCGCGCGATCGACGTATCTATCGATTTTGCGGATTCCCTGGAACGCATTATTGCCAGTGGCGCACAGCGGGTGCTCACCTCCGGCGGCACACGGCGGGTCATGGATAGTATTCAGCGTATTTACGACGCGATCGATAATACTCGGGAGCGCATTACGATCATGGTCGGGGGTGGACTCAGCCCGGAGAACATCCGGAAGGTCGCGGAGGGATCTGGAGCCGTGGAATACCATGCGAGTCTTAATACACGCATTTCCAGCCCGGTCGGGCACCGGCATCGCTCGTTGTTTCTGGGATTGAACATGGACCGGGAATATTCACGGTATGTGGTGCGCGAGAAGGATGTGCGTGCATTGCGAGAGGAGCTGAATTGGGTCGATGGCGAGCGGGCTTCGACCGCGCAGAATGTGGTGAACGATGCATAGTTTGCGTGGCAGTCAGCCCGCACGTTTAATCTGATTTCGAGCCCAACTATGTCACTCAAAACTGACGATCGCGCCAATCAGATCCTGCGAGTGTTGTTACGCCACGGCAGCGCGTCGATTGAAGAACTGATTCAGGAGCTTGAGACTTCAGCGCCGAACATTCGCCGCGATCTGGCGAAGCTGGAGCGACGCGGGTTGGTATGCCGTACCCATGGCGGAGCAGAACTCTTTGGACCACAGATCTATGTTCCCTTTCGCTTCGATGCCGGCTTTCAGACGCGCGAGGAACGCTTTGTCAAGGAAAAGCGCAGGATTGCAATGGCCGCCGCCGACCTGATTCGAGAACACGAGACCATCGCTTTCACTGCGGGCACAACCACCACGCAGGTAGCCCGGAGCATTCGCCACAAGACTAACCTGCGCATCATAACGAATGCCGTCAACATAGGGATGGAGCTCTGCAATCAACCTGGCCTGAAGACTTCGCTGACGGGCGGAGTGGTACAGTGGCCCGGATCCTTCTCGCTCATCGGTCCCGCCGCGATTCAATCGCTGGGCGAGATTCATGTGGACCGAGCCTTTATCGGCGTCTGTGGAATGGACGCGAAGCGAGGCGCCAGCACCATCGAAATGGATGAGGCCGTGGTCTTTCGTGCAATGGCACGTCAGGCCAGGCAAGTCGTAGTGGTCGCCGATTCCAGCAAGATGGGCATGGTCAGCCCAGCCCTGATTTGCGCCGCTATGGAGGTCGACCTTGTGATAACAGATGAGGGCGCTTCCAAGGATGTGGTTACTGACTTGAAAGCGACAGGTGTCGAAGTCATGACGGTTTGAACCTGCTACGGATGTAAAGGAAGACACCACAGTTGCAACCTGATTGCTCTGCTTGGGGTGAGCGCGAAGATGGTCGAATAGCAGATCGAAGTCCTCAACCTTGAACTGGAGCGGATCGCTACTTCGATGGTGGTTGCACACGGATTCAGCCCAGCCGGACGAGAGCCTTATTTCGCGCCCGCAATCTCTCTCGCGCGACTAAATATCCTTGTGAACATCGCTTCTGTTAGCTTGCCGGTGTTCGTATTTTGCAGCGATGGATGGTAACTCGCGAGCAAATATCGTCTGTCTGGTAATGCATACTCCGCTCCATGGGCGAATATCATCCGCCCGCGCCTGTTCATCTTTCCGGTGCGAAGAAGATGTTGCACAAATCCATCGAAGGCAATCTTTCCCAGGCACACCACCACCCGCAGATTTTCAAGCGCCGCTATCTCCTCATCGAGATAGGACGCGCAGTTCGCAATTTCCTCTGGAGACGGCTTGTTATCCGGTGGTGCGCACCGCACCACCGAAGTGATCTGCAGATCCTTAAGCCGCATACCGTCATCGCGCGATACGGCGTTCGGTTGGGACGCGAAGCCCGTGTGATAGAGCACCGGATACAGGAAGTTTCCTGACCCGTCGCCCGTAAATGGCCTGCCCGTGCGATTCGACCCGTGCGCCCCGGGTGCAAGTCCCAGGATAAGTACCGAAGCTCGCGGATCGCCGAACGAGGGGACCGGCCGTCCCCAGTAATCCCAGTCAAGATAGGCGCGACGTTTTGTGGTGGCGACAAGCCTGCAATACTCCCGCAGCCGCGGACATCGTTCGCAAACGATGATCCGCGCATTCAGGGCGGCTAGAGCGTCCTCAGAGTTCCCGGATGTTTCTCGCATCTCTGTGATTCTACCCAGACTGTGCGAGGCGCAACACCTGTCGTTCAGCGTAGAATAGGCTGGCTTTTGTTTCTCTGCGGGGAGGTGTGAATCCCCGCGGGAAACGTTTGCGCAGTAACCAAAAAATCTCGAGGTTTGACTTCATGCCTGTTCGCCCGCAACACGCACTTCTGCTCGCCGCTGCAACGCTTCTGGCCGTCACCGGCTGCAAACAAGCCCCAACTCCGTCAGAGTCCACGACTCCGCAGCCTGCCGCCGCGGCGACGCCACGGCAGATTGGCGGTCAGGACATCGTCAAGCTTGAGCGCCAACCCACCGCCAATGGTCAGAAACCCGAATTCCTCTCTGCCACCGTGCTTCCCGGCCGGGGCATGAATCTTTTCCAGATCACGGCCAACATTCCTGGCAAGGGAGAAGTGGAAGTGCTCTGGTCGCCATCGCTGGCCGATGCTGCCGGCAAGCTTAACGGTGGTCCCGATGATCAAAATGGAAATGCCAGCTTTACATTTGGCGGCGCCTTCCTCGTGCCATACCCCAATCGCATTCGCGGCAAGCTCTCCGACGACGGCAAAACTATTACGACAGAATGGAAGGGCAAACCGATCACCCTGCCCGCCAACTGGAAAGGCAAGAATCCCGGCGCTGAACCCCATGCCATGCATGGCCTCATCCTCGCCTCGAAGACCGATGACGTGAAAGTTGAGAACACTGCCGATGGTCAAACCCTCACCGGCACCATCCATGCCGGCGACTTTGGTGGCCATTGGCCCTCCAACACCGACCTGAACTTCACCATCGCCCTCACCGGCGGCGCCATCGACGCCACAATCACTGCGAAGAATGTCGGCTCTGAAGCGACGCCGATGGCCATTGGTTGGCATCCCTATTTCAGCATCCTGAGTGGCGACCGCAAGCAGGCCCGTCTGCACGTCCCCGGGGAACAGACCGCCGAAGTCAATAATTACGACGACGTCTTCCCGACCGGAAAACTCCTACCTGTCAAAGGCACAAAATTTGACTTTACCGCTCCCAACGGCAAGCCGCTCGAGGAGATGTTCCTCGACGATAACTGGTCGAAGCTCAAGCGCACTGACGGGGCAGTCGACGTCGATCTCACCGATCCGGCTGCAAACTACGGCATCCGCGTCGAAGGCATTTCACCCGAGATCAAGACCGTCCAGGTCTATGCGCCACCCGCCAAACAATTCACAGCGATCGAAGAGCAGTTCAACTTCGGCGACCCGTTCGGCAAGCAGTGGCGTGGCATGGATACCGGCATGGTCACCCTAAAGCCCGGCCAGTCCGTAACCTGGCACGTACGGCTGGAACTGTTCACTCCGCCGAAATAGGGGTTACATTTCGGCAAGAACGAGCCTGCTATCGAAGCAAATCAGAACCCCCAGCCAGCTGCTGGGGATTTCTGCTGTTTGCTGGAATTCGCCGCACCAAAATATGTCGTTCAGACCACCACTCTTACCTCGGATAGAATGAATTGCACATGACGAGCTCGCTTCGACGCGCCGTGAGCGTATGTATCGCTCTGATCGCCTCGACAATTGCCATCACCGCTGTTGTAAATCGTCCCGCTGCTTACGCGTCAAATACAGACGTCCCTGAACGAGGGGCGATGGTCTTTCAAGCGAAGGGCTGCGAGCGTTGCCACGCCATCACTGGCGTTGGCGGAGATCGCGCGCCCGACCTGGGCAGCGTTGGCCAGCGGCGCGGGGCAAATCAAATCAAGACGCAGATCATCAAAGGCGGTCATGGCATGCCGCCCTTCGGAAATGTCCTCTCAAAAGATGAAGTAAAGGATCTCGTCGCGTTCCTGACGTCTTGCCGCACAGATACAGCTCCCGGCTGCCGCCGGTGGATACCACCACAACCGCCTCAATAGAGGTTTCCTGCGACCTGCTCGGCGACCTGCTCCAGTGCATCGCTCTGAGGGTCGTCAGGTTTAACGTGTCCCTTCTGTCCGCGAGAAATGAGCGTCACGGTGAAATGAAGATCGCGCACCCGGCTGCTTATCATTTCGAGGCTTTCGCCGTGTGAGGCCGGAGGCCTGCACCTTGCAGCTTCATTGCCGATGCCCTTCAGAGTTCCGCTCTCGCGTGGGCAGGCAGGCAGCGCGGATTTGCTGACGAGAATCTCGAGGGAGTCAGAGGGAGCCTGCTCACGCGAAAACACGCAGGAGCCTTCGCCGTTATTCGGCACATTAACTGTTACAGATACGTCTCCGCCGAGCGCCCAGGCTGCATTTCCCTTAGTCAGCCAGGGACACCCGGTGCGCGCGTGGGCCGTTGGGCCTGCTTTCGGCGCCGTGCCGTATTGCGTTTGCGCTGCGGCCGCTGAAACAAGCAGCAGCCAAAGCAGACCATGATTCAGCATGGCGCTCACACCTTTGCCTTTGGCATCTTTGCAGCTGTCAACGGGCCTGACTTCAGAATCTTTCCGCCTTCCTGGATGATGTAGAGCTGATTGACGTCGAGATTCTTTAACTGATCCACCTGTCCGCTGAGCCAGCGAATCTCCACCATGTCAACCTTCTTCGCCTGGTCCAGTCCGAAGTGCATCCGCATGTCGTTTTGCGAGAAGTAGCTGCCGCCGCTGCGCAACTCGTCCATCTGCATCAACGGCTTTGCCGCGTCGGGCGTTGTTTTGCCGGTGACTATGACGCGGCTGCCTATGCCCGTGCGATTCGATTTAACCCCCACAAGCTTTATCTTGATCCAGTTGCGATTGAGCGTGGAGTCGCAGCGCAGGAGCTGGGGCAGGGAATTAATGCAATTGACGGCGATGTCAATGTTTCCGTCATTGTTATAATCGCCAAATGCACAGCCCCGAGCAGGAGCGTTCTCCAGTATCCCCGGTCCTCCTTCGTTCGTGACTTCTTCAAATCGCCCATTGCGCAAATTGCGGTAGAGATATTTGTGCTCTGCATATTTTAGGTCAGCCTTCGACTTATCAACCTCTGGATAGACGTGGCCATTCGACATCAGAATGTCGAGCCATCCATCGTTGTCCATGTCAAAAAATCCGACTCCCCAACCGAGCAGGCGCGTATTTACTCCAAGGCCACTTGGATAGGTTCGATCCTCGAAGGCAGCGTCGCCGAGATTGGTGTAAAGAGAATCGGTGTCGCCGGCGAAGTTGGTCTTCACCACGTCGAGATTGCCGTCGCGGTTGTAGTCTCCGATGGAAACACCCATTCCCGCCTGTGGCTTCGCCTCGGCTGAAAGTGCCGCTCCGGCTTCAATTGCAATGTCGCGAAAGGTGCCGTCTTTCTGATTCAGATAGAGCGTGGCGGGAGCCGAATCATTCGCCACATAGATGTCCGGCCAGCCGTCGTTATCGAGGTCCGACGCGGCCACGCTCAGGCCGTACGTACCCACAGCAGTCCACATACCGGACTTTTCGCTGACGTCGGTGAACGTGCCATCGCCGTTGTTGTGATACAGAATATTTCTGCCGCCCGCCAATCCCGGCGGACCACAAGCGACAAGGATACCTTTATAGGTGCACGGGCCGTCTTCTGGTTTCGGCGCTGTTTTCAGGTCGAAGTCAACATAATTTGCGACAAACAGATCGAGGTGTCCGTCGCGATCATAGTCGACGAAGGTGCAGCCGGTGTTCCAACGCGTCTTCGGTCCCGGTTGCATCAGACCGGCCTGCTCGGTTACATCGGAGAATTTTCCATTGCCGTTGTTGCGGTAGAGCACATTCTGGCCGTAGTAGGTAACGAACAAATCGTCGCGGCCGTCATTGTTGTAATCACCAACACAACAGGCCTGTCCCCAGCCGGTCTTGTGCTCAAGGCCTGACCCCGCCGTTACATCGGTGAACGTGCCGTCGCGATTGTTCTTGAACAGGTGGCAATGAGGCTCCTGTCCCGCGGGGAATCCTTCCAGCCGCCAGCCATTGACGAGAAAGAGATCGAGCCAGCCATCATCGTCATAGTCGTAAAAAGCGAGGCCGCATCCGGTAGTTTCAAGCAGATATTTGTTGGTCCCTTCCGAGCCATAGATTGTCTTGGCGTTGAGACCAGAGTCCTTCACGACCTCGACGAAACTGACGCCCAGTGGCGTGCCTTCGATGGGAGACTTCGGCCCGGGTGGCGGCGGCGCAGCCTTCGCCTCGTAGAGGCGCTCCTGCGGACCAATGGGCTTAGGTTGTTCAGGCGGCGCTGCCTGCTGCTGCCAGGGTGAGGCCAGAGCCATGATGTCGGCGAAGGGCAGAACGAGCGCAGTACGGCTGAGCGAACGAATAAACTTGCGACGATTCAACGAATGGCCATCCTCATGATTATGGTTGTCCGCCGGCGCTTCTGGATTCGTGCGCCATGTCGGTATGCACGTGCCACGGCACGCTCTCAGTTGAGATTTCAGGATGCTTGCGCAGATAGTCCAGCGAATAAGTCGGCGCGCCTGGGTCGATCCTTTTTATCGTGTACTGTGCGGCTTCGTCCGAGGCCTGCTTCTTCATACCATCACGCCGATACAGAATTGCCAAGTTGTAGTGCGCGGCCAGATCATCCGGGTCGATTGCCTGGAGTGCCTTGAACTGCTGCATCGCCTCATCGCCGCGATGCTGCTGATAATAGGAGATACCAAGCTCACGGCGGGCATCCCGCGAATACGGATACTGCGCAACGACCTTCTGCAGATCGGCAATCTCTGCCTCCGAGCGCCGCGAACGGCGTTCCACTAACGCCATGTAGTAAAGAGCACGTGCATCGTCAGGGTGCAGCGTGAGTGCCTTCTCCAGCGGCGCGCGCGCCTCGGCATATTTTTCCCACTCAATGTAAGTGAGTCCTATGTTGATATAGCCATCCTTGTAATCGGGACGCAGGCGCACGACCTGCTCAAAGGCATGCATTGCATCCTCGTACTGCAGTTGATCGAGATATCCGATGCCGACATTGTTCCAGCGCATCCAGTCTTGATTATCTGTCGTAAGCGGCGCAGTCGTCGGATTGCCGCCAATGTTAAGTGTCCGAGTGCGTGAAGCAAGCTCTATCACTGGATAAGCTGGATGGTCCTTGCCGAATACATTGTTTATATAGCTTTGCCGCAGGTGGCGATAGTTGACGCGCGCGATGATGGTCAGCGGTCCTTTCACATCGGCAGGTACGTGGAACTGGTAGCGGATGAGCGCTGAGCGTCCTGCTTGCACCGTGTTGTCATACGCCATCGAGTGAATCGTCCAGACCTTATGGTTGTCCACAAAACTCCCCGTCAGGTCCACTGGCCGATTCGTGAAGCTATGAGCGCCTGGCTCAAGCAGGCCATCCGGCTTTAGGAAGCCGCTGTCGTAAATCATGGCTCCGGAGGCGTCCTTCACTGTGAATTGTGTCCAAGCCTCGTAGAGATCCCGGACCTCCGGAATGAGCGAATGGCCGATGTTCTTGTTCTGGACGACAACGTAGGCTTCGACGGTGTCATCCGCCTTCAGCGTGAAGGGTGTCGAGCCCAGAGGAGCGATCATCGCGTTTGAGCCGTTTACTCTCAACGCAAAGAGATCGACGTTGAGATAGTTGCCGCTCTTCAGAAACTCAACTGTCTTGCTGAGTTGCTCATCGAAACCGTAGTAGAACGGCACCGCCGTATTGCCCGCCAGCCAACGATGTGAAGCCAGAGTGCCGTGCTTGGCTCCGTAATCGGGTAGGGTGATCGCCTCGCGCTTCATATGGCAGTTCTGGCAGGTAGTGAAATCAGCCGAATAGAAAGTAAGAGGATTGCGCTGCGAAAACTTCGAATTCTGCCATTCGTCATAGGCAGTAAACGCGCGAATCCATTTATATGTGTTGAGTGGCGGTGGCAGATTCGCCTTGTGGCATGCGGAGCAGAACTCCGGCGTGTGGTAGAAATCCTGCATCACGGCCTTCGAGTGACGGTCAAGATGGGCGAGGATTTCGGAGTCAGGCACGATGCCCGGCATGCGGTTGCCTTTCTCATCCACCATCACTGCCGGCACGCCCATCACGAAGCTACCATTGCCCAGCTTCGTCTCTACGCTCTGAATGGAGTGGCAAGTGGCGCAGGTCAAACCATCGCGGTCGAAAGACCGGTCGAGTGTGGAACCAGTGTTAAGCGCGCCACCCAGAACGCCGATCGGATTGTGGCAGCTGTCGCAATGCCGCGCAAATTCAATCCCCTTTGTCCGGATCAGGATATTGACGCTGGTGCGGTAGAACGGTGTCCGGAAAGCATTGGAATGGAGCGCCTGTCGCCACTCGTGATATGCCTCCTGATGGCAGTGCCCGCAATAAGCAGCGTCCGGAAAGGCGGTCGGTTCAAGAAAATCGCCACCCTCAGCCGCGGCATTTCCGGGCAGAGAAATCTTGTCTTTTGCAAAGGGGAAGTTATAGGTCTCGCGAACCTTGTCCGCATAGGCTTTGCGAACATTGGCTTCCTGTGCGTGCTTATCTTCGTCGCCGCGAATCGCCTGCAGACACAAGATCGAGGCTCCCGACAGGATCAGGACAAGAATAAGCACGCGCCTGCCAAAGACGTTCATACGAGGTCCGGCTGAGGAAAACCGCCCATTCAACCGAGACTGACACAACTGAAGCGGCCTCAGTCAGCACCTGAACTATAGCGAATCCAATTAGCAGCTGTATATAGATCGAACGGTTGACTGAATGCATGGCGATCTACGTGATGCACATGCGTTCGTTACCGGGGGTTGTTATTGGGAGGCTTTCTCCAGAGCCTCCGCTTTTTGCCGCTCAGCAGCTGCTTCGGCGGTCTTCCCCTGCTGCTCCAGCGCTTTGGCCAGACCCGCATGGGCCTCGGCGTAATTCGAGTCATAGGTCAAGGCCTCTCGAAATTCTGCGATCGCGTCGTCCAATTTGCCGGTCTTCAGCAGGGAGTTCGCCGAATTGCTCGCCACCTCGGCGCGCTGATGATTCATGTTTACACGCATCAAATCGGCCGCCTTCTTGCGCTCCGCCGTGGCCTCGGCGGGCTGATTTTGTTTCGCCAGCACAGCCGCCAGCGTCAGGTGGGGATCGGGTTGTTGCGGAAGCTGCCGGATTGCCTCTTTCAGGGCCATCGCCGCCTCGGACAGCTTGTCCAGATGGTTGTCCACACTGCCCAGCGTTGCCCATCCGTCGCCATTCTCAGGCCGCAGCTTCAACGAAGTATTCAGTTCTCGCGCTGCATCGCTATAACGCCCAGCCTGCAGATACAAAACCCCCAGAGCATAGGGAGGCTCTGGTGCAGATGGATCGAGTTTCTCGGCCATCTCCAGTTCTGGGATCGCATCCCCGGCATCGTCCTTCATCTTGAGCGTCAGTCCCAGGTTGTAGTGCAATTGCGGCATGTTCGGAGACAGTTTCAAAGCCGCGCGCAATTGGCTCACCGCATCGTCAAACTGGCTGAGCTGGATGTAAGCGGCTGCAAGATTCTGATGAGCCGTGACATTGTCCGGCGCTAGTGCCACTGCGCGCTGCAGGATAGGAACCGCATCCTTGGACTGCTGCGCCTGGGAAAGAGCCATTCCCAGATTGGTCAGGACCTCAGCATTCTGAGGGTCCGCAGCCGCAGCTTTCTGAAGCAAAGGAATCGCATCCTGTAATTGATTCGCCCGTTGCATAGCCAGGCCCAGTTGGTAAGCAGCTGGGGTCGAACCTGGATCAAGCTCTAACGCGTGCTTGAGCACCGGAATCGCCTGCTCATCCTGACCCCCGGCCGCCAATGTCCGGCCAAATTCCACAGCAATTACGGGATTCTCAGGTGCCAGCTGATATGCCTTTGCCAACTCATCCAAAGCCGGTTGTTGCTCCGCTTCCAATGTCATTCCTAGGTGCAAATGCGCCATCGCCAGCTCTGGATTTGCCCGGAGAGCAGCGGTAAACGCCTGCTTTGCGTTGGTCCAGTCCTGATGCTGTGCGTAGAGAGAGCCCAGCTCATCCTGCAATTCCGCATTTCGCGGATCATTTGCGATGACCGTCTTCATTTTTGCAATCGCCGCCGGAAACTGCTGCGCAGCCGCCAGCGCTCTCGCATAAGAGGCGAGAACATACGAAGGCAGTAGGCGATTTTCGGCGTGTGACGCGGCCTCCAGCTTCGCAAACCACGGCAGCGCCTTTCTAGCTTCACCGCTCTGTTCGTAGGCCAGCGCCAGGTTCAGCTGGGCGCTGCTGTCGCTCGACTTTATGGCCAGCGCTTTTTCCAGTTCGCGAATTCCTTCGGCCGTTCGTCCAAGCCGAATAAGGACAGCGCCCAGCGCGCTGTGCCCCTGTTCGGCTGAAGGCGCAAGATGGACAACCTTCTCGAAGTCCGCGAGCGCGGCATGCAAATCATTCTGGGATAACGCGGCCACTCCGGCCCGATAATCGGCGTCAGCCTGTTTCAGGTTGGCCGAGGGTTCCTGTGCACTTCCAGGATACGAAAGAGCCGGCAACGCGATAAGCAGGAAACCAGCAGTCAGCCGCGCTTTTCGGAGGCACACAGACATAGCGGTCCAGCCTCAACATCTTACCCGATTCTTGCGCCAAGATACCCTTCCGTCCACCACACGCTGCGGGCAGGCCCACTCGCCCATGAGTTACTCGTGTGGCTGGCTCACGGCAAAGAGAAACCATGCTGCGTGGGGCAGCCATTGTTCGGTCCAGCGCCAATCGTCATCCGCTCCGGTTACGGCGTAGCCCAGGTTAAAGGCAATCCCGTCTTCGTCATTGGTTGCGGCGGTGATTCCGTTCACAATTCCACCCGGCGCGCCCGTGTACTTGTAGGAACGAAAGAACATGTAAGGCGCATAGCCGTGTCCGCTGCCCATCAACATGCTTGAGTCAAATGGATTCCGCCCGAGGATCCAGTGCAACTGATTCCAAGCGTAATTCTGTAACTGCGTCTGGAATGCCGGCTCGTCTTTAAAGAGCGGCGCAGCTAACCGCGCGGCAGCCGCAAGCGAAGCCAGACGCGCGTTCTCGCCCTGCCACCAAGGAGCGGCCTCTGTATCGTGCGGGAAGAAGTAGACCGTGCGCACCGAGCCGTCTCCCATGCGCACCAGTTGTCGCGCGTAGCCGAATGGGTTGTTCACCTCTGAGGTTGTGTTCAGCTCGAATCGCAGCGAACGTGCCACAGTATCCCGCACCAGCTTCTGCCGCGCGGGCGTAGCGATACTTGCATACTCGAGAAGGCTGATGACGGGAAGCCCGGCATCCGATGGATGGAAGAACGGGCGAGTGCCGTCGTCGGCACGCCAGTAATCACGATAGTTGCCGGTTGTGGTGAGACGCGCCATCAGATGATTGGCGCGACGGTCGGCGGCGGCAAGATAAGCGGGATTCTGGGTTGCTCGATAGAGCTCCGTGGCAGCCAACAAGGCGCAGTAGTCGTCAAGAATATTTTCTTTGCCGTCGTTCAGCAGTTCGCGGTTATGCGCTTCGAGAAACGCGAAGGAGTCCTTGGCTGTCTTTAAATAGTCAGCCCGCGTGAACTCGCCGTCAGCCGACATGGTGCTGGCAAGTGCGAGCGCGGCGATAGCCATGCCGCCGCCTGCACGGTAACTGGCTTCGTAGGCATGAGGGCCTGCTGCGACTTCGATATGCTCGGTCGAATCAGAGGCGTTCTTCTTGATCTGCGTGCGCCAGTTCGGATTTCCAATCACACGATCTTTCGCCAACTTCTCCTTGCCGGGCGCGGTAATGCTTTCGAAGAAAGAGCCGTCCGGCCGCTTGATGCGTACTAGAAAGTCTGCGCCGAAGAGACCTTCATCAAGAAGCCGGCGCTCGTACTCGCTGAAGTTGTCGTCCTGTCGTGCTTCGAGCGTGCGATAGCTTTTGAGCAGAGTCCAGGCAACGAGCGGTACCTGCTGTGGATTGAAGTAGGAAGTCGGGTTCTGATGCGAGAGGTGGATTCCGTAGTCACCGGTCGCATCGTACCAACCGCCTCGGACATCGACTAAGCCACCGCCATCTGGTAAGGGAAGATGACCATCGGCGCGATCGATGTCGCCGCTTGCGCGTTGGCCCTTGAAATAATAGAGCACGTTCGAGAGCGTGTTCCGTTCCAGCAGGTCATTGTCGATCGAGAATTCGCAGGAGCTCACTGGTCCGGCCTTTGCCTGCGTGGTAAGCGTGTAGTGGCCAAGCGTTTGCCAGGCCGAGAAGTCGGCAAGCCAGAACGTGTGTCCGCCCCAGCGATCCACCTGTCCCGACGCCTTCAGAGGCCCGCTCAGCACGACCTTGCCGGTCGCGGAGTCGACGAGTGAGAAATTTTGCGGAAGATCTCCATCTTTCTCATCAGTCTCGTTTTTCTCATCCGCAATGATGAGTGCCTGTTTGGAGGCCTTAGCCTCGTATCCCACCTGATCAACCAGCACATGCAACTGGGCGAACGATACCGGGGCCAGCGGCACCAAGGAACAAAAAGTCAGAAGTTGCGTAAATGTACGTCTGATTTGGACACTCTCTCAGGGAATGATTTGCGTATCTAAATCATCGCATATAGGCTGAGTCTGGTTGCTGGTGGCGGAGCATTCGCCCTGCAATGGAGGGCAATTGGAAACACCTTTACAGTCGAATCATCCGGATTCGCTTCACACTTCACTACATCAGGGAAGGTTTCTCGGTAGCAGGCCCCTGCTGTTGCTGGCCGGCGTCATCCTTATACTTCTGCCTGCATTGAACGCCCGCTGCGCCCCCGATAAGCCGGTTGTGACCGCATATGTCTTCACGCGGAGTGCTGCCCTTGCTCCGGGCGAAGTAAATGCACGCAAGCTCACGCGGGTGAACTACGCCTTCGCGAATATCGATAAAGGGCGCATCGTCGAAGGGTCTCCCGCAGATGCTGGTAACCTGGCTGCGCTCAACGCCCTGAAGCGCAATAACCCGGATCTCACGGTTCTGGTCTCTGTCGGAGGGTGGGTGTGGTCGGGGGGCTTCTCCGATATGGCCTTGACCCAGGCCAGCCGCGCCGCTTTCATCGACAGCGTGGCCGACTTCGTGACGCGCTATCAACTCGACGGGCTGGATATCGATTGGGAATATCCGGGCATGGCCGGTTCCACGCAGAACTTTCGGCCTGAGGACAAGCAGAATTACACCCTGGTGATGAAAGAACTGCGTGGGCGCTTCGACCAGATGGAGAAGCTACTACATCGCCGTCTGTACATCACGATCGCGACCGGCGCCCAGAGCGATTTTCTAGACCACACGGAGATGGGCGAGGTGCAGAAGTACGTCGACACGGTCAACCTGATGGCATACGACTACTACGAGCCTTCTGATGGCAAGATCACCGGCAATCATGCGCCGCTCTTTACCGATCCTGCAGATCCGAAAGGAATCTCCGCTGACCGGTCTGTGCGCGAGTATGAGCAGGCCGGTGTACCTGCGGCGAAGATTGTACTGGGCGTGCCGTTCTACGGTCACATGTGGGGCAAAGTGCCGCCGGCAAATAACGGCCTCTTTCAGTCCGGTCAGCCAGTACCCAATGCATATGCAAACTATGGCGCTGTGACCGGCACGATGCTGGGACACGGCTACACCCGGTATTGGGATAAGGCTGCTTCGGTTCCGTATCTATACAACTCGGAGAAGCAGATCTTTGTGTCATATGAAGATCCGGAGTCGCTTGCGCTCAAGAGTAAATATGTGCTCGATCATCATCTTGCGGGCATGATGTTCTGGGACTATGAAAGCGATCCCTCGGGCGCTCTGCTCAATGCGATCGATGACGGACTCAAAGCCGGCAGCAGCCAGCACACGGCTCAAAAGGCAAGCGGACAATGAGCGTCGCACCCTCACTTGCGCCCACGCCTGCTGCGGCAGGCAGCGTTACGCAGCGTGTTGTCTCCATCGATATTTTTCGCGGGTTGACGATGCTGGTAATGATCTTTGTCAACGATCTGGCAGACGTACACGGTTTGCCGTGGTGGACTTATCACGCACACATGCAGCAGGACCTGATGACCTATGTGGACATGGTATTTCCTTTTTTCTTGTTCATCGTGGGTATGTCGATGCCGCTGGCAGTGCCGCGGCGGCTCCTGCAGAATCCATCCCACGCAGCTCTTTGGCTGCACGTTGGGCTGCGGTCGTTTGGGCTAATCGTGCTGGGGCTCATCCTGGCAAATGCCGAGAAGGGTGACCCGGCGCGAATGGGGCTATCGAACGCGGCATGGGCGCTGCTTGGGTTAACCGGCGCAGTCCTGGTCTGGCTCGTGCCCAGCCGTGACACCCGTCACGCTCGGATATATCGTGCGCTGCGCATCGTGGGCATCATTTTCTTGATTGCCGTCTTTGCCATCTTTCGGCGCACGACGAGCAACGGGGACGCTGCGTGGATTGACGGTTCCTATCCTGAGATACTGGGCCTGATCGGCTACGCCTATTTCGCGGTATCGCTGCTCTACATCCCAACGAGGCGCTGGCTTTGGGCGCCGTTCGCCTGGTTCGTAGCTCTCACTGCGTTCTGCTCCGCGTTGACGGCTCGCCATATCCAGGTGCATTTGCCGCTTTACATCTGGCCGTTCCACTCGGGCGCCTCGGCTTCGATCATTATGGCGGGGGTTGTGACCTCGACGATTTTTCTGGGAGCGCATCGATGGCAGGGGCTTCGCGAGAGGATGTTTATCGCACTTGGTTTTGCCGTTGCGATGCTGGCGACCGCGTGGCTGCTTGCACCTCTCGGCATCTCTAAGATTCGCGCTACGCCGACCTGGTGCCTGGCGAGCGCGGGCGCAAGCGTGCTTGCCTTCATGCTGCTCTACTGGATCTGCGATGTAAAATCCAAAACACGCTGGGCTGCCTTCGTAAAGCCCGCGGGCGAGAACACGCTATTGACCTACCTGCTGCCTGACTTCTACTCCTATCTCTCAGCATTTGTCGGCTTTGCGTATTTCGACAGGCATTTCCGCACGGGTGCTCCAGGCGTGGTGCGCGCGGTCGTTTTCACCCTGCTGATGCTTGTCATCTCCGGCCTGCTCACTCGCCGGCGCATACGCCTGCAACTGTGAGATCTCGTCGGCTCATCAAGCGTGGAAATGAATTGCCAGGAGCGTGATGTCGTCCTCCGGTTCGCGGCCGGAGGCCGCATCGGACCATCGCGACAATTCGTCAAGAAACCTGTCAACGAATTGACCCGCTGGCAGATCGTGATTGCTCTCGAGAAAGTCCTTGAAACGACCTACCCCAAATTCCTCGCCTGACAGGTCCGTCGTTTCCAGAATTCCGTCTGTGTAGAGGACACCCCAGTCGCCCGGCTTGAACGGCAACTCCACCGAAGTGTAGGTTGCTTCGGGGAAAAAGCCGAGGAACAACCCGTTCTCCACGAATTCCCGAGTTGCTGCTGCCGACTGGTCTCTCAAAATGAGCGGAGGATGTCCCGCGCCTGCATAGCGGAGGCTTTGTTTTTCCGTGTCTACATAGATGTAGGCAGCGGTGACAAAGTGCCCCTTGAATTTTCCACACAAGGCCCGATTCAGCCCCGCCAGTACGTTTGCTGGATCCGAGGCGCATTTGATTTGCCCATCCAGAGCAATCTTGAGCATGGAGGAGATTAGCGCTGCGGGCATACCATGGCCGGATACGTCCGCCACCAGGATACCGATTCGCTTTTCGTCGATCGGAATGAAATCGTAGAAGTCGCCCGCCACCGAGGTCATGGGAATATAGCGGGCGGCAATATCCAGACCCTTGATTGCTGGGATCTCACGCGGCAGGATCGACAATTGAATCTGTCGGGCGGTGTCCATTTCACCCTGGATGGTCTTCAATTGGCTCGCCAGTTGTTCACGTATGCCGCGGAGCACCAGGTGTGTCCGTACTCTGGCTTGCACGACAGCCGGCGAGAATGGCTTATGGATGTAGTCGACCGCCCCAACCTCGAAACCCTTTGTTTCGTCGTCAATCTCGGTTCGACCTGTCAGGAAGATCACCGGGATATCCCGGGTATGTTCAGCCGACTTAAGGCGGGAGCAAACTTCGTACCCGCTCATCTCCGGCATCATGACATCCAGGAGAATCAAATCTGGAGCCGGGGCTTGACTGGCCAGTTCCAAAGCCTTCGCGCCAGTTGTCGCGATGCGTGTCTTGTAGATGTCTTTGAGAATCGAGTTCACAATCTGGATGTTTGCGGGTTCATCATCTACCAGCAATAGAGTCTTCACTTCGTCGCTCATCCCTTTACCTCTTCCCGATTCAAGCCATGTTCTTGAACGATGCTGCCCAGTTTCAAGAGTGCTCCAGCGAAATCGAAATCGCTAATATCTGCGCCGAGTGCATCCAGTTGCGCCTTCTCGACCTGGCCAGCGAGAAGGCTTTGCAGGCTTCGAAACGTCTCTTCCGAATTGCCGTCGCTCGCTTCGAGCTGGCTTCGTAATCGCTCAATCTCGGCTAAAGCTGCAGCCGGATCAAATTTCTCCTTCGCGGTGATTTTAAGCGCAGGCGTTGCTGGTGTGCCTAAAGCCCCTTCAATGGCCTCCAACTGAGGGCCGAGGACAGATGCAAGGTCCTGAAGTATCGCAGAGACTGCCGCGTCGCCGTCGCGGATCGCCGTCTCCAATTTCTCCGCGGCAAACTGAACTCGCTTGATCCCGAGACTTCCAGCTACGCCCTTCATGGTGTGAGCGATGCGCTGCGCTCTCTCGCGGTCTCCGCCCTCAAGAGCGGCTGAGACTTGCACATCGGCGTCACGGTTCTTGGTCGCAAACTTCACAAGCAGTCCCCGATACAATTCCGCATTCCCCCCCACTCTCTTGAGGCCATCCTTGATGTCGACACCCTCAATTTCGGGGATCTCGTGGAGATTTTGTGCGGTAGGCTTAACCTTCAGACCAGGAAGGTCGAAAGACTGAGTGCGGCGTGGCTTGACCCACCGCAGCACCGCCGTATACAGGGCATCGGGATCGATCGGCTTGCTCACATGGTCGTTCATCCCGGCCTGCAGACACTTTTCGCGGTCGCCCTCCATGGCGTTGGCGGTCATAGCGACGATGGGCAGCTTATCGAAACGCGGGTTGGACCTGATCGCCTTTGTCGCCGTGACTCCATCCATTACCGGCATCTGCATGTCCATCAGCACCAGGTCGTAGTCATGCTCGCTCACCATCCGGACCGCGATCGCGCCGTTCTCTGCTAGGTCAATGGACATGTGGGCGGATTCGAGGAGTCCCATCGCAACCTCCTGATTGAGCTCATTGTCTTCCACCAGCAACAGTCGGGCGCCGCGCAGTTGGTCGAGGTTGCGATCTGGACTGGCCTCGACTTCGCGCACTGTCTCACGCTCGCTGCTACTCAGGGCCTGAACGGCTGAGTCAAAGAGCATCGAAGGAGTTATAGGTTTGATTAACACGTTGTCGAAGGCGGCTTCCTCAGCCTGCTTCAAGACCTCTTCGCGGCCATAGGCTGTCACCATACGCAGGTGCGGAGGGACTGTTAACCCCGGCAGTGCTCGAATCCGTTTGCCGGTTTCGATGCCATCGAGGCCAGGCATCTGCCAATCGACAAAGACGATATCGTAAGGCTCGTTCCGCTCGGCAGCTTGCCGGACCATCTCGATGCCTTCAGGGCCCGACGGCGCTTCATGCACTTTGAAGGTCAAGCTTGTCAGCATGCTTGACTCGATTTCACGTGCCTGCGCATTATCGTCGATGATCAGGACACGTCGACCGCGAAGGTCGGGGTTGGCCAGACGCCTGGTGGTGGCCGAGCCCTTGGCGAGATAGGCTGTGAACCAGAATGTGCTTCCTTTCCCCACCTCACTGGTGACTCCGACATCGCCGCCCATTAACTGGGCCAATTTTTTGGAGATCGCGAGGCCCAGGCCAGTGCCGCCGTGCTCGCGCGTGGTGGAGGCATCTGCCTGTTCGAACGCCTGGAAGAGACGGCCCATTTGCTCTTCGGTCAGGCCAATGCCGGTGTCGCTGACCGAGAAGTAAACCAACTGGCCCTTGTCATCTTCTTCCTGGACACGAGCCTTGACGATGATCTCGCCCTGCTCGGTGAATTTGACGGCGTTGTTGCAGTAGTTGATGAGGATTTGCCCGAGGCGAAGGGGGTCGCCTTTCGGGTGGGTGGAAACTTTAGGGTCGATGTCGAAGATCAGCTCCAGGCCCTTGGCGGTAGCCTTCTCAGAGATCAGATTGCTGACGTTCTCAAGCACTTTTTCGATATCGAAATCGATGTTTTCGACCGTCAATTTGCCCGCCTCGATCTTCGAGAAATCCAGTATGTCGTTGATAATGCCCAGCAGGTGCTGGCCGGACTGTTGAATTTTTCGGAGATAGCCCTTCTGCCGAGGGTTGAGTTCGGTCTTCAGGGCCAGATGCGACATACCAATGATGGCATTCATCGGTGTCCGGATCTCATGGCTCATATTGGCCAGGAAGTCTGATTTGATCCTCGTAGCTTCTTCTGCCACTTCCTTGGCGCGCCGCAACTGTGCTTCCGATGCTTCCAAAGCCAGGTTGCCGGCCTCGAGTTCTTCCTGGCGTGCAAGAATCTGGCGCTCGGAAGCAGCGAGACTTTCAGCCTGAGCTCGGGTATGCTCGAGAAGCTCTCTGGTTTTTATATTGCCGGACAATATTTTCAGGTTCGCAGCCAAAACCGGCAACAGCGCATCGAGCAAGGCTTGCTGGCGATCGGATAGCGATGCAACCGGCGCCAGCACGAGTACCCCCGTCACCACGTCCTGGTTGATCACCGGCAGAAAAATGAGAGTATGGGGTAGAATAGTTCCCATCCCCGTTGAAACACAGACCTCATCCCCCTCGTTTGTGGGGAGTACCAAAGTCCGTCGTTCGACTGCAGCCTGACCAACGAGTCCCTCGCCGAGTGCAAACCGCGGGGCTTGGTCCGGTTTATCGAGCGCAAAGCCACCGACTCGACCCAAACATGCACGACTCTCGTCGGCGACATAAAGAGCTCCGTAGAGCAGTGCGGTAGATTGCGAGAGGCACGAAAACAAACGGGTCGAGAACGCTGCGAGATCTTCGGCCGATTGAAGATGCTCCACGGTGGACGAAACCTCGGTTTTTACCCAGTGCTGGATCTCACGCTCTCGAGCAACGCCCCGAAGGGTACTCAGCGCACGGCCGATCTCGCCGATTTCGTTTTTGTGATCGAGATAGGGAATCGGCTGGTCCAGCCGCCCATCCGCAAGATCCTGGATGCTGCTGCGCAGGCTCCACAGCTCCTGAACAACTTCAGTCTGGACGATGTAGAATGCAATTGCCCAGGATAGCGCGAGACCGAGGATGATGACCAACCAGGTAATCCGAATGGTGCGATGAGTTTTGGCCGTAAGATCATCGGATTGGTGGTCTACGGACGCTCGCACTTCACTCACTATGTCGATGGCCGACTGCCGTAGCCTTGCCAAATCCTCCGCCACGTCCCCGCGCAAGAGACTCATGGCCTTCTCGGAGTTCCCCGCTAAGGCTGCGGCACGAACGGGTCGCGCGGCCGACACAGCTTTATCAAATAAAGCCGAAAAGGTCTTAAGTTCCGGGGCACGTTCGGGACTCTGCCTTAATGCGTCCGCCATTTGGACTTCGAAATCTGCATAGATCTTGTCTAACTCTCCATCGATCTGCAGCCTTCTATCAGGATCGGGCTCGGTGATCACCTCGTAGAGGAAAAGTCCAATTCGATTCGAATGTGCTCGCGCCACCGAGAGGCTCTGCAGCGTCTTGACGTCATGGTCGATCAACTCGCTGTAACGGGTGTCGATCCTCCTGCTTTCGGTTGATGAATATATGGTGGCCAGGATCACCATCACTATCAGTGGGAGCACAGCGAGAAGCAACTTGCGCCGAATTTTCAGATTCGTTAGCCGAGCCATTGTTTCTCCATGCTTAACACAGGAGCCTATCCATCCGGGATGAAATGCGCCAGAGGTCAGGCAGGGCGGCAAACTGCCGTGGACCGACTCCGGCTCTCGGACTCAATTCAGGCCAACCGGCTGCTCGTTGAGCCTTGCTCCAGCCTATCGCTTTTTAATGAACCCGGATGTGAATACTGTCAAGACTTGCCGACGGGATTTGATATGAAGTATTGGTTGAGCCCGGCGGCAACCTCTTTCAGGCCGCGGTCGAGGTTGGTATCCAGCGCCGCAACCACCGCCGAAATCTCCTTGCCTTGCACTGGTTCAGACTGGGAATAGTAATGCGACCAGACGACTTTGCCAGTCTTGCGGTTATAGAGTTCGAATTCCATGGATACGAGTCCTTCGATATTCGTGCTGTCGACTTCCTCGAAGTTGTAGAGCCTGCCGCGGAGCACGAATTGTCCATCGGAAGTGCTCCCTAATTCGGCCACCGACTGATAATCGCCCGAAGCTCTCAACATGCGAATCAGTTTATCCTTGAGCAAAGCGTTGGGCGGCTCGACCCAACGGCTGTACTGGTAGGTCCCAATCTCGTTAGGGCCCGTGCGATACGCAATCGGCGTGTCGAGATAGATTCCCGGCGCGCTGATATTTCCAACCAATAGAGAAACAGGATGGGTGCCGGGCACAAGCGCGGGGGGGGCAGGTTGCTGGACGGTGTAATAGTGAATGGGCTTGCCGGTGCCGCATCCGCTTAGGCCCACGGCGAGCAGCGAGGTTAGAGTAAGTCGAATCGTCCGATGCATAAAACCCTCTTCCGTATGCCCTCGATCTGATTCAAGGGGCTTGAACTTGATCTACTTTCCCGCGACAGAAAGCCCTAATTACCTTTCGACCCGGGTTTCCGATCCTTGACATGGTTCCCACGAATCAGAATGGAGGGGTTGGCCTTCAACTCTTCGGTCAGTTGCCTCATGTTTTCAGTCGTCACGCGGATGTTCTGTATGATCTGGTCGATGTTGTCGGTGTTGAGGTCCGTCGTATTTTTTAGTTCCTCGATGAGCGATGAAGCGGTGATCATCGTCTCTTTCAAGTTGACAACAATGGAACGAATGTCCTGGCGATTCTCAACCACAAGAGCATCAACATGGGACAGGGTCTTGTTCGCTTCATCCATGGTTGCCTTGAGGTTGTCGAGCAAGGGTCCGAGCTTGCCGCTCGCAGCCTGTATGTTGGTTAAGCTCACAGCAACCTTGGGGCGGCTATCGGCGAGCACAGCGTTCAGGTTAGTCAGGCTTCCGCTGATGTGCTCGCGGTTCTTGTCGTCCAGCAGATCGTTGACGCGGGCTATGGTGACTTGCAGTTCCGTGAGGCGCTGGTTCAGGTTCTGCATGACCTCCTTGGCGACAGGGGTCAGATCGCCAAGCATATCGCCAAGGTCGCCAATCCCAACGGTCTCGACGGACTTCAGTTCGCTGCCGGGTGGGGCGAGCTGCGCGTTCCTGGTTCCGGTTCCAATTTCCAGGTAGTTATCGGAGAGGGCTCCCAGAGTAGTAATCTTGGCGACGCTGTCGACTTTTACCGGGATGCCAGCTCGCACACGAAAGTCAATCCGAATACGGGTCGAGTCCAGGGGATCAACCCGCACGCCGTCGACCTTGCCGGCTTTCATGCCAGCATAGCGAACCATTGCGCCCGGCACCAGACCGCCGGCCGACTTGAAAAATGTATGGTGAGGAACTCCACCGGAAGAAAAGGTTCCAGATACGGCTAAGACCGTGCCGATCAGCAGGGCCGCGGCAATCAATACAAACAGCCCCACCGCGGCCTGCGCGCGCGTACTTTTCATAGCATCCTCATCTTCACATGGCTCCCTATTCTCAACTCCCTATTCTCAACTCCCTATTCTCAACTCTTCCTGCTCTTATGTTCACCGGTGAGCATTTGCAGATAGTCGAGTTCTGTGGTCACCTCAGGCTCCGGTCTCCGATCCAGGAACTGTCGCACCCGCGGATGAGTACTCGTGTGGAATTCTTCCTTGGTTCCCAGGGCGACGATGTTGCCCCGGTCGATATAGACCATGCGGTCCGCGATGAGAAAAGCACTTGCCAATTCGTGGGTCACCACGACCATGGTCATGGCGAATGCCTTCTTCAGGTTCAGGATCAGCTCATCGAGTCCGGCGGCGATGATGGGGTCCAGCCCAGCCGACGGCTCATCGAAAAATAGTATCTCGGGATCCATAGCTAACGCGCGCGCAACAGCGGCCCGCTTTTTCATTCCTCCGCTCAGTTCCGACGGCATGAAGTCCTCAAAAGTGTCCAGACCCACCTGCCCGAGCTTGATGCGCACCATGATCTCGATCGTGGAGTCTTCGAGATTGGTATGCTCCCGCAACGGCAACGCCACATTCTCGCCGACAGTCAACGATCCGAACAGTGCCGATCCCTGGAAAGACATACCCATCTTCTTGCGAATCGCGTCCATCTCTCGTTCGGAAATTTTGGCAGTATTGACGCCCTGAATCCATACTTCGCCGGAGCTAGGTTTTTCCAAACCGACCAGCGTCCGCAACAGGGTGCTTTTCCCCGAGCCGGACCCGCCGAGGATCACCATGGTTTCCCCGCGCCGGATGTCAAAAGTAATGCCGTGAAGGATCTCGCGCTCACCGTAAGAGACGCGTAGATTGACCACGGAAATGGCGACCTCCTCGCCAGGGCTGTCAGTCATTGCCGGACCTCGGACCGCGGCTGGTTGGCGAACCAGCTCGGGGCTTGTAGACGGATCGAATTCGCCGATACGGAGACGCCATGCGGACACTCCCGCGCTTCAGGTTGGGTTAATCAAATAAAACAAGGTTGTAAAGACCAGGTCGACAACGATGACAAGAGCTATCGAGGTGACGACCGCGGCGGTGGTCGAGCGTCCGACCTCCTCGGCGCCTGCGCCGGTCGAAAAGCCTTCCTTGCATCCGACGGCGGTGATGACCAGGGCGAAGAGCAGGCTCTTGATGAGGCCGGTGTAGATATCGCGCGTGACGATCGCGTCTCGCGTAGCCTGAAAATAGGAGCCGAAGGTAAAGTTCGCCGCAGCGACGCCGAAAACAGCTCCCCCCATCACACCCATGAAGTCGGCCCAGACGGAGAGACAAGGCACCATCACCAGCATGGCCAGGAACTTCGGAGCGACCAGGAAGGCAACGGGATCGAAAGCCATGGTTCTGAGGGCGTCCACTTCTTCGGTGACCTTTTTGGTTCCAATCTCCGCAGCGAAGGCGGATCCCGAACGACCGATGACGACAATGGCTGTAAGCAAAGGTCCAAGCTCGCGAAGGATGGAGATGGCCACGGCTGCAGGCACCAGCTGCATCGCTCCCAACTGGCGCAGCTGATAGGCGCTCTGCAGAGCCATAATCAAGCCAACAAAGAACGTGATCAGCGAGACAATGGGGATGGCTTCGACGCCTACGGCCATGGCTTGATCGAAAGCTCTCTGGGGGCGCAGTGGTCGACCGCGGAAAGGAGCCACGAAGGCGAAATAGGCCGACTGACCCGCGAGGGCCGCCAGGTCACCCACGTAGGCCAGGCCATTGAGGGTCCAAATGCCGACAAGGCTCGGCACGGCTACGATTTTTTCGGCTACTTTCAACGCCGTGCGCTTCCCATCCAGAGAATTGTCTCAACCGCATTCGAGTCGGCCATCGATGAAAGGCCTGATTCGAAATGCACCCTTTCAAGCACCGAGCGCCTGCTCCTCGGTCTCGTGTATTTCAAAAACTCCGGTGAGACGCGTGAGTTGCAGCACTTGAAGAACGGCGCCCGTCAACCCAAAGAGGACAAGCCTCTTCTCGGAGTTGCGCGCTTCCTTGAGTACCTCCAAAAGCGAGGCGATCCCGGAGCTATCGATGTATTTCACCGCGCTCAGGTTTATGGCCACACTCTTTGTAGCCTTCAATGACTCCATCAGTGTCTTGCGCAGGGCCGGCGAACTACCAAGGTCTATTTGACCAACTACGTCCACGATCGTGGTCCCTTTTTCGGTCCGCGTCGAAGACTTCATCTGTCTTTCCATGTCCATCCCTTATTAGGCTGAGAACCAGTGAAGCTTGTTGATCTTCGGTGAACGCGATTATCCACTCCTCTACGCTGCATGTGAAGTTTTTTCTGATAATCAACCCGGCGCCGGTCCGTCAGAACGATCTTTTACCTTGGCACCAGGCAGGTACTTGATGAGTCTGCATTGATTTCCATCAGGGAGTCGCTCGTAATACACCTCATCCATTACTGCCTTCATCAAATGGGTTCCCCGTCCGCTCAACGAAATCTCATCCAATGGCTGGCCGCATATCCTGGCCGGGTCGGGTGGTTCACCCCGATCGAGGAGCGTAAACTCTATCTGATTTGGACCGGTCTGGCAGTTCAATTCGATCTCGTGGTCATAGCGGTTCTTGTAGGCGTGCCGGATGATATTGGCTAAGCCCTCATCCACGGCCAAAATAACGCCCTGGCGCGCTTCCTCCGGCAAACCGCAAATCGCCCCCACCTCGCTTACTGCGGCGCGGGCAATCGATAAGAAACGAGGATCGCTTGGCACAACAAGTTTCAGATGAAAGCTCATTTGGCTCCGCTGAAACTACCCCGTGAAATATAAGGCCCGATAGGGGCCACCAATGCCAGATTCGTTATATCCGGTCGGAACAGCCAGAAGGTGCTAAACAGGCCTTCTGTGCCGGGTCTTGCTTAATGAATCCAAAATAGTATCGCGCCATCATGGTGCATGTCACGAGCGTATTGGGCCTGGGTCTAGAGAATAGAGAAAGACGCCAGTACGTATGCGCTTCATTGGAAATCAAGACTGAGGGACTAAGCTCCGCCGGAAAGCATCTTCATCAGTTGGTAGTAGAAATCGGCGCCCCGGTAATACGAGTCAATGGGCAGCCGCTCGTCCTTCCCATGAGCGCGTACATCGTTCGTCTCCAGCGCAATGCCCGAAACACCATAGCTCGGCATCCCCGCCGCGTTGGTGTAAACGCTGTCCGATGCCCCCGTCGCCATTGTGGGAATTACCGACGCGCCGGGCCACATGGCTGCCGACAGCTTCTCGACCGCGCCCATCACCTCGGGATTCAATGGGGGCGGCGCCAGCTGCTTCCTGTCCGGTGCCGTATCGGAGACGTTGCCGGCGTCGTCCATGTAGCGAACTGTTACCTTCGGATCGTCGAAAATTTCAATCAGCTTCTGCCGGATTTCCTCAAGCGAGTGTCCGGGAAGAATCCTGCAGTTCACATTTGCCTGCGCCATTTGCGGGAGCGCATTGTTGGCATGCCCCGCCTGCAGCCTGGTGGCGACACACGTCGTGTGCATCATCGAGTTCCACTCGGGATTCTTCGAAAGCCGTTCGATTGCCGTCGGATCGGGCGTCGTCAGCACGATTGCCTTGAGGTCCGCCGCTTTCTCACCCGTCTCAAGCGTGCTTAGCCGTTCAAAATAAGCCTTGGTCACCGCATTCAGCTCGAACGGAAACTTATGATGCTGCAACCGCGTCAGCGCATCGGCAAGGTGATAGATTGCATTGTCGGGAACCGGCAGGGAACTGTGCCCGCCCGGATTCGTCACCGTGAGCTGATAATCTCCATAGAGTTTCTCTGTCGCGTCCACATCCATCGAGACCGCCTTGCCGTGCTCGAGATCCACGCCTCCGCCGTCGGGATTCAGCACATACGCCGCCTCCACCTGGTCGCGGTGGTTCTTGAGCAGCCAGTCGACACCGTTCGACTTGCCACCCTCCTCATCCGCTGTCAGCGCCACGATTAAATCTCGGTCCGGCTTATAGCCCGCCTGCTTCAACCGGATCAGTGTTGTCACCAGGATGGCATCGCTCTCCTTCATATCCTGCGTGCCCCGCCCGTAGTAAAACCCATCCTTCTCGACGAACTGGAAGGGGTCGGTGGTCCAGTCTTCCCGCCTCGCCTCGACCACATCCAGGTGCCCGATGAACAGGATCGGCTTTTCCTTGCCCGTTCCCCGGTATCGCACGACAAGATTCTCCTTCCGATCATTCGGGCCGCCGAGGAACATCTCCTCCTTCGCGAAGCCGGCATCGAGCAGGCGCTGCTGCATGGCCTTCGCGGCGGTCGTGACGTTGCCGACCGAATCGGTCGTGTTGATCTCGATGAGCTCCTGGAAGATGTCGTGAGCTAGCTTGCGGGTCTGCTCATCGACTTGGGCGGCGGCCATTCGCGGCGCGATCAGCGCGGTGGCGATTGTGAGAAACAGCAACGACTTCTGCATGGGAAAGCTTCTCTTTCATCGGTTGGATCAGGTGGATCAGGTTGAAAACACAGTATCAGATCGTTCACGGCTCGGACTGGCATTCGAGGCAGGTATATTGTTGTCAATCCTATATGAAAGTCTTCCGCACGCCACTTCTGCTTGCTTTCGCCTTCCTGCCTCTCGCCGTCGGCGCTCAAACCAAGCCTCTCATATCACTTGACGAGTTTATGAACACCTCGGACATTACGGATGTGCGCATTGCGCCGGACGGCTCTGCGGCTGTTGTCGCCGTCTCCGCCCCCGACTGGCGGCAGAACCGATTCAACGAAAACCTCTGGCTCTGGACCAGGAACGACAGCAAACTTCTTCCGCTCACGCACTCCGGCCACGATTCCTCGCCAGCCTTTTCACCGGATGGGCGCTATATAGCGTTTCTTTCGGACCGGACTGTCGCTGCAGATGACGCCCAGGACGACAGCAAGGACGATGACAAGGGTGAGACCCGCGTATGGGTCATTCCCGTGAACGGTGGCGAACCCTTCCCGCTTTACCGCGAAAAGCTCGATGCGCACGCCTTTGCCTGGTCTGCCGATGGCGCGAGTATCGATTTCTCCACTACTCAGCCCTTTTCCAAGGACCAGGAAGACGCGAACAAGACGGAGTGGAAGGATGTCGTCCGTTGGCGTGAACAGGAGCACGGCGACACACTAGTAGCCGTGCCGCTGGCGTCGGCGATTCGGGAGAGCACTCAGGTGCCCCCGCCAAATCCCAAGCAGAAGACGGCGGACGACAAGCCGACGCTTCCCGCGGATGCCAAGGTGCTGGCCCACAGCGCATTCGAGATCGATGAGATTGCCCCTTCGCCTGCGAGTGGGCAGATCGCCTTTGAGACCGGACCCATATCTCATCGCTTGGAGAATCCCGCCGATTCCGAGATCTTCCTCGTCCCCGCCCACGGCGGCGAGGCAAAGCAGCTTACGCACAATCAGGGTCTGGAAAGCCATCTGACATGGGCCCCGGACGGCAAGCGCATCTACTTCTCCGTCCGTGCCGACGCGGGCTCGGTCGAGGGGCCCTATCGTGACGTACAAGGGCGTCTTTACGTGCTGGATTTGGCTTCGGGAGCCGTCACCCGACTTGGTTCGGAGTTCATCGGATCGTGGGAAGACTTCACCGTTACCTCGGACGATAGGGTCCTCGCCGGCGGTCTTACAGGAACGGAACAACATCTGTACCGGATCGATGGCGCGAAGTATGAGGCACTCGGCTCGCTGCCTGGAAACTATGCCCGAATGAGCGCGGCGCGCGACGGACAGGGTCTGATCTTCACTCATTCGACTATCAACAGTCCCATGCAGGCGTTTTTCGCTGATGGCGCTGCAAATGTCGCGGCGGCCAAGGCGTTTACTTCGTTCAATCCACTCTTTGCCGAGCGTGCCCAGGTCGAGTGGGAGCTTTATCAGTGGAAGTCTGCCGACGGCACCTTGGTGGAGGGGGTGTTGATCTATCCGCCTGGGAAGAAGGGTGCGAAGGGGTTGCGGATGCTCACCTTGATTCATGGTGGCCCGGCAGACGCGGACGGCAACCACTTCGGCGCGGACTGGTACGACTGGGCGACGCTGGCAGCGGCCCACGGGTGGCTGGTCTTCCGGCCCAACTATCGGGGATCGTCGGGGTATGGCGACGACTTCATGCTCCAGATCGCGCCGCACCTCGTCTCGGTTCCGGGCGTCGACATTCTGTCCGGAGTCGACGCACTGGTCAAGGCCGGGATTGCCGATCCCAACCGGCTGGCTATCGGCGGATACAGCTATGGCGGCTATATGACCAACTGGCTCATCACGCAGACGCCGCGCTTCAAGGCGGCGGTCACCGGCGCGGGAGCGGTGGAGCATGCGGCCAACTGGGGCAACGACGACCTGACCTGGGACGACTCCTGGTATCTCTCCGGAACTCCGTGGGAGAAGCCGGAGCTTTACCAGAGCGAAGCAGCTCTCTTCCAGCTGAATAAGGTCAAGACGCCAACGCACATCGTGGGAGGCGATGCCGATAACCGAGTGAGCTACTTCGAGCAGGTTCTACTCGAACGGGCGCTTCAAAAGCTCAATGTGCCGCATGCGCTCATCGTTTTTCCCGGCGAAAACCATCCGCTGGATAAGAATCCGTGGCATGGCTACATCAAGGTTCGCGAGGAGCTGAAGTGGCTGGACAAGTATGTCCCAAAATGAAACTGCGATTGAACGGTCGGGAATTTCCTGACACTTTAGACTGAGCACATCTCTGAAACGGTTTCCTTATCAGAAGCGTTGTCGTTTTGTGTTTGTCCGGGCTGGGGTTCTAGCTAGACCAAGAGCGCCGACAGCGGAAAGCCCGGCAATCTTTAGAAAATCGCGTTGTGGGAGAACTTTCTTTTGCTCGGGCGCGGAAACTGCCATTTTTCAATCATAACTGGACGATGCGACAGTCCCGCGAGCAAAACATGCTCTGGCGCTACTGCCCGAGCAGCCCCTTCTTCAGTTCCGGATTGGGCGGCTTCGGTCCAAGCCATATCGAGAAGAGCATTTGAGCGGGCCGGGGATGGTCAGCTTTTCGCCGCCATGGAGAACGAAGATCGTGCCCGGAATATAACTGAAAACCATCTGATCGCCGGGCTTGAGTCCAACTGATTAAGCAAGCGATCGACATCGGCGTTCATCGCGTTACGGGCATCCTGCGGGTTGTAGGTGAATGACTCATTGAATGTATCGGCCATCTGACTCTTGCTCGCACCGTGCAGGAATTGCATGAGAATGCGCTTTTGTTGCGTCGGATTTGATGATAGCGTCGGGGTCCGCTGACTTCTGTTCGGGATAGAGTCCGGCGTTCACCATGCACTTGGTTCGCAATCCATGCCATTGAGCACCAGCGGTGTCCCTCTGACTTGTATCGTGTCCGGCAGGTTCACTCCAGCCAGATGGCAGCCTGCAGGTGGACAACTGATGCCAGCATGAAAATGCCAAATCGTGAGCAATACCACTGCCTTGCGCATGAGGACTCCTTAAGAATCGGCTTGCGGACGAGATGCTAGCACAGCGTGCTCACCAAACAACTCGGCCGGGTAACCTGTGAGGTCGCCGCGGCCATCTGGTTGCTCCTTCTGACTTCTTCTAGTATGCGCGAGGGTAATAGTAGGGATACGGGTATGCATAAGGATATGGATACGCGTAATAGGGGTAAGGCCGAGGAGCCATATACACCGGTCGCTGAACCAGCCGCGGCTGCTGAGGAACGCTCGAGGCCAGCCTCTGCGCTTCCTGCCAGGAGACCGGCTGCACGGTCACCGGATCTGTCAGATGAAAGTCCACCTGTGCCTCCGCAGGCAGAATCAGCCGGGGTCCGCTTGTCGCAGAGGAAGCCGCGAGTCCTCCCGCGCCTCCAACACCTGCGCCAATTGCCGCGCCAGCTCCGTGGCCGATGATGCCGCCAATGAGCGCGCCGATCGCCGCACCACCTACCGTGTTGCCCGCTGTGTATCCTGCCTTATTCGGGCCCTTGCTTGACCAGGTATCCGTAGCTAACGGAAAAGTCGTGCCTTCCAGGTTTACGTCGATAAGCTCCAACTGCAACTCAGCCGAACCGCCCAGGGCCCCGGCATTTTTCGACTCGACCACCTGCCCCTGAAGTACCGCACCCTGTGGGATGGCCAGCGCTCCTCCCAGATATATGTTGACCGCCGCGGTCGCTTGAAATATCGCGCCGCTCTTCAGTCTCGCTGTATCCAGCGGCTCGCTCAAACGCACGCGCAGCAGCGTTCCCGCTGGAAGAGTAACCGGGCCACTTGGAGGTGCGGGGTTATAGGCCCGTTGT
>JBAVYX010000184.1:0-4188 GCA_049588475.1 Silvibacterium sp.
GACCGTCGATCTGCTCGACGTTGAACACTGTGTAGCCCTTGAGGAACGGGATTTCGCGCTCGATATCCTCACCGCTGTCGTCGTCGTGCTCGGAGCGCGTGATGGAATTGGCGTAAACCACGAGCGAACGAGCGCCAAGGCTATCCAAAAGGCCATCGTGCCACTCAGGTGTAAATTGATCCACATAGCTTCGGACACCAAGTCCCATGCGGGAGGAATCTCGGTATGCGATCACTGAGGCCAGCACACGTTTTGACGTTCATCGCTTTTGTTCTGATATCGCATTCGAAGGCTCAGTCACCATCACCCTCTTCCATTCAAATACCGGTAGGCCTGGAGGTCTGCGAAGCGGCCTGCTTGAATGGCAACGGTGATGTGGGGACTTGGATCTTTCATGGATTAAACGGAAAAGGGGTCTGGGCGAAAAGCGGAGCCAAGTCGAATCTAACAATCGAGCAGTATGACGCTGAGCGGATTCTGATACGTCGCGAAAATACTCCGGATTCGACTATGCCAGCCTTTACAGCGGTATATGAAGGAACATTGCGCGGCAGACGAATCGACGGCACAGTCACTGCTGGTCACCCTCCGAGAACCATCAAGTATCAGTGGTACGCGACTATACCGGTCACCACGTGCGATTCAGCCAGTCAGTCGGATACGGAGGACGCTTTCGAGACCGCCCAGAAAGCAGTTCGTTTTCGTCAGGCGCCTTCCGCATTCCAATGTTTCCTGATGGCTGCGAAGGGGGGAACGGCCAAGCGAAAGCGCTCGTGGGTCTGATGTACCGAGATGGAATCGGTACCACTTCCAATCTGACGGAGGCGTTCCGCTGGTTGCAAGCTGGCGCTATACAAGATGACTACAACGCCCAGGTGGGTTTGTCTCAGATGTACGATTCCGGCATTGGGACTTCCGCAGATCCACAGAAGGCGCAGATGTGGAGAGAGCGCGCGCAAAACAACCCGGTCATTATCCAACAAAGGCAGCAGGCGCAACAGCAGGCAGCACAACAGCAAGCGGCCCAGCAGATGATGTTTCTCGGCTTGGCGGCTGTAGTAGAGGCTATGTCTAAGCCGGATGTGTACGTTGTGTATTAGCCGGTCAGCGGGAACGCGCACAAAATCCAGCAGTCGATGGCGGAGAGTGAGGAGGGAAGGCCGCTGATCAAGGAGAGGAGAACATCCATCAGTCCAGCACGCACCCGACACAGAACGGGGCACGCGTGTCACAGGGGTATGAGTTGATTTGCGAAGAATTCTAATTTCAGTGTGGGCCAATATGGGCCAACGTGTCCTGGCATATCCGGTATTGATGGCAATGATGGCAACGTGTTTTCTGTAACTTACGAAGCGTCAACGTGAGGCTCTGCTTCGACCCCCACTAGCCGCCCCAAGAACCATCCCGCCCATTTTCAAAAACTTATCGATTCGGCTATACGACCTCCTCGACGAGCTGGCATTGAATAACGACCAAGCTTCCAATCGGCAGTTTAGCGAGATGCGGTACATCCAGTGCTGGCAGGTTTTCGAGGGGGAGACGCTGGACATGTGGGCGCGGTATGGTTGCGTCGCAATTTTCTCTCGGTTTGATCTTCTAAGATCCGCGCTCGATTCCATGCTTGACGAAATTCAAGTGGGATTGGTTCGATACGGCGATGCAGGCCCCGGTCGCTACAACGTCATTCATTTTCTCTTTATGAAAAGAAAGTGTTTCGACAAGGAGCGGGAGCTTCGCACAGTGCTGACTTGTTGCGATCCGGTCGGAGGTAACAATAGGCACGTCGGACTAAACGGGTTTATCAGCCGCGAACCTCTCGACAACGAGAATCCGTTGCACGAGTGGGTTCACGAGTGCAAACGACGGCGCGTTGACCTGAAAGTGCTCATCGCAGAAATCCGGCTATCTCCTTGGGCGACTAAGGAAGAAATCGAAGAAGTGCATACTTGGGTTAAAGCCAAGGGCTTCACTTGTCCCGTGAGCCTCTCCGATTTGACCAGTCCGCTCACGCCCACCTTAGAAGAATTCAGAAAACATTGGTCATTGACCTGAACGAGCAGCAACTGCAGTGGCTTGGTCCCGGAAACGCGCTTGGCGGAAGTGATCCGCCCTTCGTTGAGCAGCGCATGGTCCGTCTTTGTCGCTTGAGCATGGCAAAGCATAGCGCAAGAGGAGAAGACGATCAACGCGCGATAAGTCTGCATCACATAATCTCCACTGAATTGGGTGCGTTTAATGACTAGAGCAGCGCCAAAAGCCGATTGCTGCCCCCTGAACCTTGACGTTTCAGGCCGTCAACGATGACTTTCTGGTCGTCAATTTGATGCCACTTAACAGCGATATCTTGCAGCGTTTGACCCCACGCCAAAACATTCTTAGCAGCATCCTCTATTGTGAAGAACCCACCATCATTTTTTGGCGGCCGCACGCACAGATGGATGTTGTCCGCCATAGAGGTTCCCGGCTTGTAGTAGGAAGCGGTCGCCACAGGGCTGGCGTCGTTTGGCGGTGGTGCAACTTCAGGTTGTCTGCGCGTATCGGACCACTTTTTATTAAGGGCGATAAGCTCTTGAATTAGGTCTCTTGGAAAAAGACCAACGGCGATGTCCGCCTCTACGAGCGAGACATGTCCGTACACCGACTCGTCTTTGTCTGCCATGCCGAACACGACTCGCGAGACTTTGGCATTGATCAGGCGAGTAGCGCATGCTGTTTTATTTGACGAGTTTCTCTTGGAACAAGGCTCCAGCGTCGTATAGACAGTGCAACCGCTTAGATCGACGTGATCCACGTCATCATTGATCTTTTTGAGAGCGCAGAACTCAGCGTGCCTTCCTTCAGCTGTTTCGCCTCGGAATCCTGTAGCCAGAATCTTGCCGTCTTTCACGACCACTGCACCAACGTAAGGATGTGGTTCTCCATCATCTTCCGCAACGCTTCTTCTAGCTTCCGCAACTGCCATGTCACAGAATTTCCGATCCAAGACTGTCTGGGTAAGCTCGGATCCGGCTTCCGTCAGAAAAATATCCGCAAGAAATTCATCAGGTATCGCCATGTTCTTCAACTTCGTGAGATGCCCACTAGCGATAGCCGTATTGAACATTGTGTACTGCATCGTGTTTTGAATGGTATGAGCTCCGAGGTTGTCATCAATAGTGTGGCCACCACAGAAAAAGTTCAAAAAATCAGGGTAGGTGCTAATTGGAGCCTGTGTTATCTGCGGATAAATGCTTCCTTGTGGAAGCTTTTTGGTGATGAGCATGAAGCCGACTCCAGAACCTAATCCTGTTTACGGGAACCTCGAACTATTCTATTTCAATTACTCAAGCCATAATTCAGTGGCGCGCCACTCCTGATCGAGGATTCGCAAAGGTCCAACAGCATAGGTCCTAGTAAACGTCGTTCTCGCCAGTTGAGGAATCACTGACGAGAAGCCGACGTGATGAGGATCACCCTGAGTTCGTGAGTCCCTCAGTGATTTTGTATGAAAATTGGACGATGCAGAGACACAGGGGAATTCGGGGGGCACGATACCTATTCCCGCCGCTTCGTCGAATTACTTTGCATGCCCCGGACACTTCACAGCGGGTTGAGAGGTTTCAGGATGACTCTTCTGGCTGGATCAATCTCGATTCAACGCAGCAGCTTAAACTACTGTGAATGGGTATTCCCCCGTAGTATCCCGGTTGTGGCGCGCGAGGGGAGCATTCGCCATTCTTCATCCCCGCTGTAGCCCCTTCGTCACGAATAGCTTTACACGCGATTTTTGCGACTGCTAGGGTGAGTCCAGTTTTGAACTAGTTCCCGTCATGAAACTATAGCCCTCAATAGGGAGCGTGAGATGGATCGACGGCGATTTCTGGCGAGCGCTGCTTCTCTAGGAATCATTGGCGTGTGGGCGATGCGATCGGCTGCCGTGCCGTCGCGAGTCGTATGGCGGGAGGACCGTGCGTCTTTTCCCCAAGGAGTCGCATCTGGCGATCCGGACGATCACAGCGTGGTCTTGTGGACCCGACGGCCATTCGACCAGGGCGAGCGGCAGGCACTGACGGTGGAAGTGGCGCGAGATGCGGATTTCCGCAGCATCGTTGCCAAGGCACGCGCGCCGGTGCTGGCGGCGGCCGACTGGACGTGCCGCGCGCTGGTCGGCGGCCTCTTGCCGGCGACGACCTATTGGTACCGCTTCAC
>JBAVYX010000185.1:0-3523 GCA_049588475.1 Silvibacterium sp.
TAGCTGCCGAGCCAAGTTGTGACTGAGATTTTAACCGCGCCAAGTCCGTGCCTGTACTACGCCATCGAGCTCTGACAGAGTTTCAGGGTCACATAACCACCCCAACGGGGTGGCCCCTGCTTAGTGCTATATCTGAAGCTGTAGCTCGCCAAAATGCAATCCGGCTCAAAGATGGGCTTAGTCATGAAGCTAAGGACAGCGTTGCCGCGCGTGAGAGCCATCTCTTTGGATGGCTCAAACCAGTTATTGCAGCAGGTTGTCCCGGGCATGGCCTCGGCAGCCGCATCGGCCCGTAGTTTAGACTAGGACCTCGTGATCGATCATTTGGTCTCGTTAGGATCAACCTTCGGCAACCAAACTTCGAGTTGACCTTGCGGTGAGGGCAGACCGATTCTCACCACACGCGCATTCGGATAAAGCTTTTTCAATATCCCTGCGCATCGTTGCGCCATTTCAGCATCAGCGCCATTGAAATATCTGACCTGAGCAACGTCCGGCATTTTCTGCGACGGTATCCGCTGAACCTGGTCTTCCACCTTAGCGGAAGGCCACCCAGTTTGGAGGAGCTGAACCACTTTCGCGCCTGATGCAGGAGTGTCCTGTACATCCTCTTGAACGTACATGTGAGCTGATACACCGACTGAAGCCGGAGATCGCGCAGGAGAAACTGCAGCTTCAACCGGTTTCGGAGTGGTTGGCGAAGATGCCGCACTCGTGGGGCCGCCGAACTCGGAAAGCAGCTCTACGATCGGCGCGCTCTGTGCGTCGGCGATGTCCAGCGTCGATGCCTGCGGATTGTCTGTGACCGTAAAACCGCCAATCTTCGCCAACTGCGCCTTTACGGAGGCGGGATTGTCCACCTTTACTGTGAACGTCATCTTTCCAATCACGGTGCCGCGGATCAATCTGGTACCCGGGTGGGTGGAGATGTACTTCCCACAGCCGCCTTTGGCCGTAACCGTATCCACCGACTTGTCATCCATGATCTGGATCTGGGTATCAGTTATCGCATATTGAACACTCGAACTCTGTTTCAGGCTTACGCCGGCGCTGTCCAGTCCCTGCAGCGCTCCGGAACCAAGGTTTGCTGCGAGTGCGGTGTCGCTCGACATCGAATAAGACGGGAAGAGTCGTTGCGCCGAAAGAGGCGTGGGCACGGGTGAAGGGACACAGTCGTCGAAGTCCGCCGGTATAGATCCTGTCGGCCGTAACAGTGTTCCAAGTGGGTACGCCGTCGTTGCAACAATCACACTGAAGTCGCTGCCTGAAGATCCCGCTCCAAATTTGTCGAGTACCCGCGTAGCCAGGTCTTGCTGGAATTGGTCAAAGTCTCCGACGTTTTGGACCGCTTTAGCATTTCCCTGGTCAGTTGTGCCGACAAGCGGATTCTTCGGCTTATGGAATATGTGCCATAAGACGATGATCCCCAGCAGGACGACCACAGTCGCCATCAAACCGACGATCTTTTTAGTTGTGGACGTCATCTTTCGACTCCTCAGCAGCGTGCAGGCTCACTGAATAGATAAGTGTCCAAGCATCCATCCTCTCAAAAAACAGACGTTGTCTCGAAATCAAATATCGCGGCCACGAGCAGGTTCAGGCCAAAATTTGTGCAACAGAGCTCGTTTGCCAAGCTTACGCCGGGATCTCACACACAAAAAGCAGTTGGCGTTTCCAGTAGGTCAAGGAGCACCACAGCCATTCCAGGGGACCGAAGGCGAAGACGCGCAGCCAAAGGGAGCTGAGCACGAGGTTGGTCGTCATAATGTGTTCTCTTGGCTTTCCGAAAATAGAGACCCCTGGTGCGTGCCGGACTAACCCACCGCCCGGAGCAATAACGGAGTCGAATGTGGGAGTATCGTCCGTCCGAAGTGCAGTAAACATTGAGCTCACCGTGTCGACGATGTGCCTCTGCTCGGGGGTGAGGAGTTTCTGCTGACCTCTGGCGGCAGAGACATTCGCAAAACATATCAGTACGAACCCGATCGTCACCAGCCCAATACGAAGTTGCAATGACATGGAAGCCATCCTTCTTTGAAGTATGTAGAAGAAACAAGCACTGACTTTTTGGATTGGGCTCTACGGGATAACACTGTGCAAGATCAAAGATAAGCGTACTCAGGACCCACTTGACTGCGGAGTCGGTGATGGAGAATGGCCAAGGATTCGTCGATAAGGACTCTTACTAGCCAACTGCGGAACTCGCCTTCCCGATCGAACGTCGGCGGATTGCGGGACGCAGTGAGATAACAGTTCTGCACAGCGAGGCCGGCTCCCTCTGGGCTGCCGAGTACGCGGCACGCTGTGAAGTGAAGCAGCCCAGAACAGCGCGCGAACCAGTGATCGAATGGCTCTGAAGTACCTTGAATCGCAAAGCCTACCGGCACGGGACGCCTGAAAATATGACCAGACATGTTTCCCATCATGCCTTCTCAACACTCGCGGTTGCTGCTCTATTCATAAATCCTGATCTCCTTTTCATGGAACTGCACGAGACTCCATGGAGTCGCTACGAGATTACCCCACCGCACCATACGCGGGAATCGGCTTTTCAGCGGCGCCGAGCAATCGCACGAGCGAGGTGTTGTGGCTTCTCGCCAGAGCGTCCCACAGCGCCATGTCGATGGCAGCAACCGCCATGGCAATGAGTCCTTGCAGACCGAGAAGCCGAAAACGCTTCGCAAACATGTCCGCGATCTCAGTCGGCGCGAGAGGCTCATTCCTTATGAATGACTCAAGATTCTTGATCAGGTCAGCAGTGGGCTTCAAGGCAACGACGGCATACGTGAAAATCATGCTGTGTCCGACTGTGCCGTCGTCCGCAAAGATGTCAGTCAAAACCAGCGGAGATTCGGATATTGTGCCACTTGCCATCTTATGTGGCCGCGCCATCGGCACACGCACGGCACGAACGCGCAACTCGCGAATCTTCGGATAGGCCATAAATCGCCAGATTATATCTTGCACGGTAGAAGCGAACAATTTCGCACTGCCGGAAGACATATTGCTTGTTAAGATTTGGCCAGTTGGCATATGACCGGCGACTCGGAACTTTCGGGGAGCCGGGTCGAAAGTTCCGAAATGCCGACCATGCATCCGCTAGGGTCAGTGAGCGCTTTGGCTTCAGCACTTAGACACATCGTTGAGGTGACAGGCGTCAGCCGTGGTCGATGGCCATGGTGTTCCGGGGAACACATCATCCGCTTATGCCTCGGAAACGGACGGATTCCGACGCCATTCTCGCCTGCTCCAGCGCAGTAGGTAAGCCCATTCTCACAGCGGCGTAGTAGCAGTACGCTCCGTGCAGAACGTCGCCAGCCCCCTAATCAACCCTACGCTTGGCTCCTATTTCGCGGAAGCCGGGATTGCCTTGGCTAAGTCCGTCCACGTGACAAGGATGAAGTTTTGTTCCTTCAGAAACTTTCTGAACTCCTCGCTCTTGACTAGGTCGATATCGTTCTGGCGCCACTGCGCTCCCCAATCCGGATGGTCGAACGTAGCCGCCCGAATCTCGTCATTGTCA
>JBAVYX010000186.1:0-8070 GCA_049588475.1 Silvibacterium sp.
CGAAAGAGGCGAGCAATCAGGTCTCCGGGATCATCAACTTTGTTCGCAACGTCGGCGGCAGCATCTTCATCGCGACCACTGGTGCGATCGTTACCAATCGTTCTCTCGTCCATCAGGCGCGCCTGCAGGAGGCCATGCAGCCCGGCAACCCCGTCTTCATTAACCAGGTCAATGCGCTTACTTCTTACTTCGGTGGAACCGGTAGAGGTCCGGGCCCCGGCAACATGGCACGAGCTGCAATTTACCAACAGCTCAATCAGCAGGCGGCTGCCATGGCTTATCAAGACATCTACCGCTTGCTCTGTTGGATGGCGATGGGCATGGTGCTATGCGCCTTCATTCTGAGCAAGAACAAGCCCGGTCAGGGAGCTCCTGCGGGAGAAGCGATGCATTAGCAACATACCTCTACATTAGATCGTGCATCGGAACGAATCCCAGCAACCGGAACGAACACCTTGAGTGCTCCGCAGAAGCCCGCAGGCACTTACAGATGCTTGACGCGTTGTGTGGGATTTCCAGGGAGACATAGTTCCGACCGTGTTTCGGCTCAACCGGAATCTATCCTTTTGGCGGTGTAGTCGGCTTGTCATACAAATCTTCGCCTGGATTCTCTGCCGAGATTGGCAGGAAGAGCAACGGCGGGGGTTGTGTCGAGTTTAGCGGGAGAGGGAGGCACCCTAGTGGGCGCATGGTTTGGCGGAGCCAGGTGTGGGCTGCGTCGGTGTTAACGCGTGGGTGCCAGGTGTCATGACATAGCGGAAGCTGCTGACTTCGGGAGGGGGCTTGAGGAAGCATATGGAGGGATTGGGCGTTGCTCCCTCCACGAAGCGGCACGGTTGTGGCTCGCCAAATTTTCATCTGAGCGCAAAAGGAACCGGCGTTTTGAACTTGCAGGCAGATTCGGCAGGGCATGTAGGTGACCACGGATAGTCACAGAGATTTTTGCCGAGTGTGCGGCCGGGCGCTAAAGCAATCTCTCGCTGGCCTGCAAGCTTCCCGAGGTCTGGAAAGTGCCCAAAAATGACGAACGATGGTTTCGCACGCAGGAACACAATCCGAGGCCCCCAACCTAGTAACGAAACAGATCAGAGCGACGGCTTCCAACACTCATTTCGTTTTCGCGCCAAGATCCGTGAGATTGCTTTTGGCCAAGACCATCTCCACGCTCTTCAGGTGCCGCCGCATGGCGGACCTTGCTCCCAGGGCGTCGTGTGTCGACAAGGCAGCATAGATCGCCTTGTGTTCCGCCAGAGTTCTTCCCTGATTCGCCATGTGTCCGGTATGCTCGCTTAGTTTGTGAAACATCGGGGAGAACATCCCATGCCACAAGCGCGCGACTAAGTCGGCAAGAACACTGTTTCCCGCGACGTTGGCAATCAGCACATGAAAGGCTTGATCCGCCTCGCGGGAATGGGCGCCCGCTGCTATGATCCGCTCCATCTCATGGATGGTCTCCTCGATCTCGGCCAGGTTGCTGTCCGTGGCACGAATCGCTGCCTCTGCGGCCACTTCCCCCTCGATCAGAAGGCGCGCATGCAGCAGTTCGAAGGGACCGGGACCGGCGTCGACCATGGGAAACAGCAGCATGCCTCGATCGCGAACATAGGTTCCGGAACCGGTGCGGATCTCCACCAGACCCGCGATCTCCAGCGCGATGAGCGCCTCGCGGACAATTGGCCGGCTTACTCCCAGTTGTAAAGCCAGATCCTTCTCCGCGGGCAGACGGTCACCCGCAGAAATACTTCCCACCTGGATCTGTTGCTTGATGCGCTCTGCAACCTGCTGGTACAAACGCTTGCTTACGATGGGATAGAGTGCCATTCCATCCACATCCATTTCCGGGGGTAAACCCCGACGGTGGTCACGTTGCATATCCCGATTCTAGCTCTCGAAATAGAAGGGCGATTTTGCGGATCCGATTAACAAGTCACACCCTGGCTGCCTGACAGGTTTTACTCTCATGCCTGAAGCGACGTCAACTGTTATAAGCTTTATGGTTCTCGCCATGCAGATATAAATAGCCTATTTTTAGTTATTTAATTGAAATAACCCCTTCTTTAATCTGATGGAGTCGGAACGAGCCAAAGCTTCCAGAGACAATTATTGCCAAATATCTGCCTTACAGCTTGACAAGTCTCCCTAGCCGCCATTAATGTGCGCCGTGGCCTAAGAATTCTCCTCTCCGCTGATTGGCTTCCATACTCGGAACAGTCCCACACATTCAAAGGTGCGCCGTCCAGGCGCCAGAAAAGCAATGCACAAAGAACTTGGAATAGAGCCATTTTTGGAGGAAGTGATGACAAAGGAACAGACAGATGCAATGCAGAGGAACTCACGCACTGGCTTGCTGAAAAGCCTTGCGCTACTCTTCCTGATAGCCCTGCTGCTAGGACTTACCGGAATTCTCACCACCTCGCAAGCCCCTGCTCAGGCCGTTTCGGCGACACTGGTCGGTACGATTACGGATTCGACGGGCGCAGGAATAGTGGGCGCTAAGGTCACCATTTTGGAAGTGTCTACGGGGATCAGTCGGTATACGACTACGAATGAAAGCGGCAATTACACCTTTCCCGATCTGACGCCAGGGACTTACGGGGTAACTATCGAGGCCAACGGTTTCAAGAAAGTGAACCGCCCCAGCGTCGACGTTGCTGTGAACACCACTACTCGCGTTGACCTTGGGCTTCAACCAGGCAGCACCACTGAGACAGTTACCGTTACCGCCGCCCCTGCCATCCTGCAGACGGACCGCGCCGATGTGAGCACCAACCTCGAGTCGCGTGTGATCCAGAGCATGCCGCTGTCCGTCAACCAGAATTTCCAGAGCCTGCTCACGCTGGTTCCCGGCGTGGGCCCGCCGGTTTTCCAGCACTCGCAGTTCTTCAACGCGGCCAGCTCCATCCAGACCGAAGTGAACGGTCAGCCGCGTGAAGGCAATAGCTTTCAGATTGAAGGCATCGACGACGACCAGCGCACCGGGCTGCTTCAGATCCTTATTCCCCCAGCACAGGCGATCGAAACCGTGGATGTTTCGACGGGCAACTTCGAGGCCGAGCTGGGCCGCGCCATCGGCACGGTAAGCAACGTGATCATCAAGTCCGGCACCAACAAATATCACGGCATGGCCACCTGGTTCGTGCAGAACAGCGCGTTTAACGCCCGAGCTTACTTCAACAAGAGTGTGGGACACCTGACGTACAACTATTTCGGCGGCGGACTCGGCGGCCCCATTCTCAAGGACAAGCTGTTCTTCTATGCCGATTTCTTTCGCTCCCCTGACCATGAAGCAAACTCCAACATCCTGACGATTCCCCCGCTGCAGTGGTACACACCCAACGCGGAAGGCAATATCGACCTGAGTGGCCCGCTTCAAGCCAGCGGCAAAGGGCAGATTTACGATCCGGCGACCGGCAATCCCGATGGCTCCGGACGCACGCCCTTCCCAAACAATCAGATTCCCTATTCCCGAGTGAACCCGGTATCTATTTCATTGATGAAGCTGTTGTCCGCGCCAAATGCAAATCTCGCGACGACTACTACTTCGCCGAGCAACAACTTTTCAATCAATCTGCCCTTCCAAAAAACGACAAATCGGTACGACATCAAGATCGATTATCAGATCACTCAGAAGGACCATTTGAGCGGACGGGTAGACTACCAGGGCATCAACGTATACCAGGCCCCGGCCTTTGGTGCCGCCGGCGGCGGCGCAGCCAATGGCGCCTTTTCCGGTACGGGCACTCAGGACACGTACAGCAGTGGCTTGAACTATGACCGGGCTTTCTCTTCAACTCTTCTCACGGAAGCGCGCTTCGGCGTCGCGCATTACGGCAACAGCGCAACTCCTACTGGCTATGGAACCAACTATGCCACGCAGACCGGAGTTCCCGGCGTTAATATCAGCCAGTTCACGAGCGGGCAAGTAGGCATCATCATGCCAGACTTCGTGGCCGGGAGCACCACCACCCCGATTATCGGATACTCGGCGTCGCTCCCATGGATCCGCACGGAAACCAACATCGACGCCGTGAACCACTGGACCAAGATCATAAGCAATCACACCGTCAAGTTCGGCGTCGACCTTCGGCGCGTCCGCGACGATCTGCTTCAGGACCAAACGTTCAGCCCTCGCGGAGCTATTACTTTCGGTGAAAACAACACCTCTGAGCCCGGGGCTCAAACCAATGTCGCCAATGAAATGGCCAGCTTCCTTCTCGATGTCCCACAGCAGTCAGGCCGCGACATCAATACCTACTTCCCCGCTTTTCGCGCATGGTGGCTCTTCGCATTCGCGGGAGACAAGTGGCAGGTCACGCCCAAGTTGACTGCCGACCTCGGGCTCCGCTGGGAATTCTATCCTCCCGCTACTCCTAAAAACGCTGGAGGATTTTCGAATTACGATCCGGCCACGAACTCCCTGGTCATTGCAGGTCTGGCTTCGAATCCGTCCAATCTCGGCATAAATACGAAGTACACCTACTTCGCTCCGAGGGTCGGCTTCGCCTACCGGGCGACCGATCAGACAGTGGTTCGCGGAGGGTTTGGCATCAGCTATAACCCGTTTGAGGACAATACCTACGCGTATAACTATCCGGTGCGCGCCAACAACAGCTTCCAGCAGCTCAATGCTTATCAGCCGGCGCTCTTGAATAACGGCTCTCCGGCGACATTCCAGGCAGGCTTTCCGGCGCCGGTGCCAATTCCGATTCCCGCCAACGGCATCATCAACCCCGCGCCCATCAGCCAGGCTTATGTGGTGATCCCCAAGAACTACCGCAACCCTTATGTGATGTCGTGGAATGTTACCGTTCAACAGGCTTTGCCTGCGCAATTTTCCCTGCAGTTGGCCTACGTGGGAAATCGCGGGGTGCATATCGGCGTGGCCCAAAACATCAATCTGCCGTCGGCTCTCGGTCTTGGCACCGCGGGCCAGCCTGAATTCATCGCCTTCAAGCGCAGCGCGGCGACCACCGTGTATTTTCTGGGCTATTCCTCCAACTACAATTCTCTGCAGGTGCAGTTGAACCGCCGCTTCGCCAACAGCCTGGGCTCGCTGACCGCCTTTACCTGGGGTAAGGGCCTGGGCTACCAGACCGGCGACGATGCAAACCTTTTGTTCTGGCTCGATCAGCGCCACAACTACGCGCCCAACGATTACGACCACCGGCTCAACTTCGAGCAGAGCCTTATCTATGAGCTACCCTTCGGTCCCGGCAAGCACTGGCTGAGCACTGGGGTCGCTTCCAAGGTGCTGGGCGGTTGGAGTCTTAGTGCCATCATTTCCGTGTACTCCGGACTGCCCTTCAACGTCACCGCGAACGGCGGCACCATCAATACGCCGGGACAGCAGCAGATGGCGAACCTGGTTGGGGGCTACCACGTTCTTCACCACATAGGGCCGGGAAATCAATGGTTCGATCCCAAGGCCTTCGCGCAGCCCCCCGGCTGCCCCAAGGCAGGTCCATGCTCGATCGAATATGGGACCACGATGGGCAATGTGAGCAGAAACAGGTATTACGGGCCCGGATACATTCAGAACAACGTCTCACTCTTCAAGAACTTTGCCATCTGGGAAAGCCTGTCGTTGGAGATGCGCGCGGACGCCTTTCAGCTGAGCAATACTCCACAGTTCGCTAGCCCTCAAGGCTCCATCACCAGCACCAACTTCGGACAGGTAACCAGCACAGTGGGCAGCGGAACAGGGATTAACGGAATAGGAGGCGGCCGTTCGCTTCAGTTCTCCGGAACTCTGCGTTTCTAACTTGTTCGGCACACTGGATTCCGGTCCTCCCGCGCTTTTCCGGGATCTTCAGCCCTGACGCATTCTCGCTTCCTCCCCGGCCTTCGTTGGTTGGCCGCTAGCCGTGAGACAACCAGCGAGGGCCGCCAGCTGAAAGGGGCCTTCATGAGACGGGCAAGGTTGATAGCAATGGGCGCGGCCTGTACAGCGATCATGATCGCCATGTTCATCTCGGCTCACGTTGTCGGCGGACAAAGTGAAGCAGCGTCTTGTGGCCGAACGGTCCTGATATTTGCTGCAGGGACGACTAAGAGACCTTGAAGAGCTGCGGGTTTATGCCCAGCTTCCTTATTTGTGGAGTACCGCGCCGTGGTGGCGGACCTGTCTCAAGAAGGCTTTTTAGAAAAGCTCGCGAAAGCTACTAACGACATAGATATCGGCCTTGTGGTGTCCAATGCGGGCACTGGAAATCCGGGCGAGTTCCTCAAGATTGATCGTGGAGTGTTGGAGAATCTCCTGCGGCTGAATACACGCAGGCAGTGAACTCGAACAGCGAGCCGCACAGAGCAAGGTTGTGAGGATGATGGTGCCAGACCTGGGTCAGAAGAGAGAAGAAAAATACCCGCAAACTGCACGCTAGCGGCTTATTGGACCTTTATCAGACCCTGATTTGATTGTCACTGTGTAGGTCGCCATAGCTTCTAAGTCTTTTAGAATCTGTGGCGGGGACGACGGGGCTCGAACCCGCGACCTCTGCCGTGACAGGGCAGCATTCTAACCAACTGAACTACGTCCCCACTGCGTTTTCAACCACTTACCGTAAACTTCTCAATTTACTGGCTTTTCCTACTGTCTACGATTTCGCCTGCTTCTACCATTTCTACCCGATATCACCGAATTCCGGGATTAATGGACAGTATGGACAGTAAGCCAAACGCCAATTCCCTGCCCTCTCACAAACGACCGCAAACCACGAAACTGCCACCGTTCCATGATTGAATTGTAGCAAACAATTTCCCACACAGCGGCTCTTCTAACGCGCTATGCTCAGGGGCGGATCTGGCTTCTCTTAACGGAGGAGCAGTGTCAAAAGCTAAAAAGATCATGAATGTCAAAGCGAAAGGGCGACTTCCCTCGCGGGATGTCGCCCTCTCTATCCGATTTGTCGAAGATCCGGTACGGCACCCGGATCGCAACGCATCATCACGGTCCTGTTCGGAAATCGCGAGCAGAGCCCGCACTTCCCTCACTCCTCCGTGATCGGCGTTGCAGGAGCATCATCACGTCCATCTTTCCAGTTGCCTGGCTTGAGTACCGTTGCCGGTCCTCTCAAATGTCTGTGGTGCGCTCTCCCCTTTGGAAGATCGCTCTTCCGTTGGTTTGATAATAGCCCCGAAACCCCCGAATACAAGGCACTTCCAAACATTTTTCAGTGTGGAAATGGCGGCCCGATTGTGGAAATGCAGCCCGGAATACACCTTCAAACAGTCGTTGCGTCTGTTCGTGAACTGGACCCTCGATGATCGTGAGCAGCTTCTTGCCCGACTCGGTGATGAAGGTTGTCGCTGTCTCCGGTCATCCTCAGCCCTTTCTCGAGTGATCCAACCGGACTTCTCTATGCGATCAGACGAGACATATCGGGCGCGGCCGCTACCATGCGTGCAGAGATCTCGTTCCTGCAAAGACCCTCCGCCCCAGCTCCCCGCTGAGGCCTGCTTCGGTCTGACGCCATTTGAAGATCGCGGGTCGGGTCATCATTTCGCGATTCTTTCACGTCACCAGCCAGCAGCCCTGAAAGTTGCAACCCATCCGTATGGAGGCAGACGCAGACAATATTGCGCCCTCTGCTTTTGTGTAAAACTTCTGCGGGCCCGCTCTCCGCACAGTCAGGCGGACGCGAGTTGGATGACGCAGGCCACTGCCGTCACAGGGAATTCAGGAAGGTAATCAGGGCTGCACGCTCCTCCGGGCTTAACTCTCTAAAACGATGGGAAGCTTCACGTGCTTCACCTTCATGACGCTCAACGGCATTCTCCAGGGACAGAGACTTCAGGTCATGCATGAAACGAGCCTTATCGCGTAAACCCCAGAGTGGAGCTGTTCTCAGTTTGTTGGCTGTGTCCTGCGGTCCAACCTGAACGATTCCATCGCCTGTGCCGATGTCATGCAACAGATAGTCTCCGAAAGGATGGATGATCTTATCCCCAAGGGCCTCCGGAACAGTAAACTGACCACCATCGATAACCGTTCCAGCGGGCGCCGTGATGATGGTTTCTACATGGCAGGTGCTGCAACCCAGCCGGCGGAAAAGCTGTTGACCCTTGAGAGCA
>JBAVYX010000187.1:0-4349 GCA_049588475.1 Silvibacterium sp.
GAATAAGTCAGCCGCACGCGATCCCGTCCATCTGCCCTCATGCGCCATAGGGATTGGTCGGGGTAAGAGAGATAAACCGCCCACGCTCCATCACGTGAGAAGTCCACGTCGGTTGCAGAGATCCCGCCGAGAAAAGGCGTAAATTGATTGAGCTTTTGGTCGTAGCGGACCAGTTCACCCCGGAGCTTGGCACATCTGGCGAAAATCTGGTTCCCGTCCCGACTTGGAGTTGGCAGGGTGCACGAAAGTGGTCCATTTGTAAGCTGAATTGCTACAGGTTTGGCTCTGCTTAGAAATCCCGACTTCTCTGAGATGGCCCATATGTCGGTGCGCCCTTCATGAGCGTTTGCAAAAAGGAAGTAGCGACCGTCTGGCGTCCACCGGCCGTATGCGACATCAAACAGGTCTTTGGGCACCGTTGTCAGCCGATGCAAATCGTTTCCGTCTGATGCGACTTCCCATAACGAACCGTTGTATTCCGGACTCGCCTGGATGGCGCGGATTTTCTTTCCATCTGGCGACACTGTCGGCCAGAAACCCCAGCCGGAAAGATCGGCGAGTTTATGTGCGTTTGATCCGTCTCGGTCCGCGATGTTGATCATGGCGCCGTCCATATAAACGATCTGCTTTCCGTCGGGAGTGAAGGCCGCGCTCTGGGTTTCGAGATCTCCTATGCGGCGCGGATCGCCGCCAGGCAGCGGCTGAAACCAAAGAGGGTGGCGACCATACGGACCCTCAGTCACGAGCAGGCCAGAAAAGTCTGGTGCTATGCTGGCGCGGAAGGGCGCCGGAATCTGCGTGGGTACAGGAGCAACGGGTCCTCCTGATGCGGCGACCTGGGCGAGACGAAAGTTGCCTGCATACTTCTCAGTGAAATAGACACGCGCTCCATCTGTATCGATCGACGAGAACTCATCTTTCACTTCGCCGTCGTCAGTGATCTGCGTGACGGACTCCACTTGAGGAACTGCCGGCGGAATACGCTTCCATAGATAGGCGAGTAACGCGAGTATTAGTACGGCAACTGTACCCCCAACCAACCACAGCCGCTCGAAAATCGCTCTACGGTCGGCAATAACTGCCGGCGATGCTCCTGAATCCGACAGCGCGTCGAGCGCGAAGGCCAGATCTGATGCAGAGTGAAAGCGCTGTTCGGGACTCTTTTCCAGGCAGCGATTGGCGACTCGTTGCAGGGCCGGCGGGATGTTCGTTCCGGTCTGTGAAATTGCGGGCGGGTCGTCGTTCAGGATGGCGGTCATCGTCTCGGCCGAGGTCGACCGCTGGAAGGCGCGCCTGCCGGTGAGCATCTCGTAGAGGATGGCTCCGAAGGCAAAGATGTCGGTGCGATGATCGACGTGCTGGCCACGCACCTGCTCCGGAGACATGTAGCCGGCGGTGCCCATGACCATGCCGGGATTGGTACCCGCAGTCTGAGTGGGCGCGTTGCCGTCGGATTCCTGCTGGGGCTGCTTCAGCTTCGCCAGGCCGAAGTCGAGAATCTTGATGTGGCCATCTTTAGTGATGAACAGGTTGTCGGGCTTGAGATCGCGATGTGTGATGCCGTGGTCATGCGCTGCCGCCAATCCGCGGGCGATCTGGATGCCGTAGTCGATGGCCTTGCGGACCGGAAGCGGGCCGCGCTGCAGCGCGTGACGGAGCGATTCGCCGGCGAGCAGTTCACAGACCAAGTAAGGCGAGCCGTTGAAGGCTCCGAACTGGTGGACGGCGAGGATGTTGGGATGTTCCAGCGCCGCTGCGGCCTGGGCTTCCTGCTCGAAGCGCTGCAGTCGGTCAGGATCGCGCGAAACGAAAGGCGGCAGAACTTTGATTGCGACTTCACGCTTCAGAGCCGGGTCGCGGGCGCGATAGACCTCGCCCATTCCTCCTGCGCCCAACAGGCCGAGAACTTCATAGCTATCAAGCTTCGTGCCAGCGGCTAACGTCATCGGTGACGTGGATTATATCGCTCACGACAAATCCGGGACAGGGTTCTCTTTCACAGATCCGACCATCCCGCTCCATTGGATTTATGCGTCGGTAGGGACGATCATTACTGATCGCCGCCGCGACGATAGCAATCCATCTGGACGAAAAACGGGCATCTCGTACAGTTGCGAAGCCAAACCCGTAATCCATGTGTCCGAAAATGACGACTTCGCGTCTATGTACTAGCTCCTCGCATGTCGACAACTCATTCGGAAACGCGAGCCTTGTCCGCTCCGATGAAGTCCCTAAATTGGAAGATGAAACCTTTGCATTTCTGGCGTTTTGCGCCGATTCTTAGATCACGCACCCTGGCGAGAAAGTGCGGGTTCGCCGCATGCCGAAGCTGGCTTTAGCTGGAGGAAAAACTCTGATGACCTTCAAGGAACGCATCGAGGCGAATGCCGTTCTTTGGCTGCTCGGGTGCCTGCTGACAGGATTCCTTAGTGGAATTTCCGCATACCGGGTTGTGCAGGAAATGGCTGGCCTCGAACCGGTTTCGAAGTCGGATTATCAAGATCTCCAGAAGAAGGCAAAGGATCTCGAATCGCATGCCAAAGAACTGCGAAGCGAACTCGATCAAGTCAAAAATAATCCCGTACGCCAACGAGGTCTCGTGCCGCCTCTAACGTCAGCCGCGCCGAGTTTTCCAGAACTAAAGGGTGTGAGCGTCAGGGTGTGGTTTCCGAATCGATTGGCCCCTAAGGCCGCTGAGATCCAGGACAAGCTTGAGAAGCTCGGTATGGCTGTGAAGTTATCTCCCCACGAGCCGAAGGTGGATCAGTCTCTGGAAAGCGTCTACTACTTTAAGAGCGGGTATGCAGCTGCAGCCGTACGCCTTGCAGAGGTTCTGCACGATTATGGCTTCACGTCTACGCGCTTTGAAAGTTCGCCCCAGGCGACCGATCTCGTGATTTGGCTCTGGTCTCAGTGAGCGGCGCGCCACAGCCATCAAGGACACCGCCCATTCGCCACCGTCCCGCATCGAGAAGTTCCTGAGTGACGGGCGACTCGGAGATTTGAGTGTTCAGGAGCCACGTGTCCGACAAGATGCACAGTAACCGGGACTCACTTTTCATTGGGCTGATGCGATACTGACCCCATATGTCTTCGATCAAGAAACTGGTCGGAGCGTTGATTTTCCCTTTATCAGCAGCCTTGTGCTTGGGATAACGAACTCTGGGGACTCTTTCGTTTAGCTCTGAGGACGAGAGAGTCGCGAACTTCGTACAGCTTCCTCTGAGCGTCCTCACTCTGCTTCTGAACGATAAAGAGGACTTTCCAAATGGTCCGCCAGCGAATCTCCATTGCGAAGATCACGAGGAGGCGGGACTGAACTACGGCCAGAGGTTCTTTGCACGAAGCTAACCCTATCATCGCAAACTGGCACAGACTACCTTGTTATTGGTGTCGGCGATCTGAGAGGGGCACATATCGTTCCATTCTGGCTGTTTCACGAAGATGATAGCGGAGCATCGCTGCTGTTGAAGACACGTTCCGACCAGATCGACATCATGTCGCAACGCCTCAATGGTTACTCTGAAGTCAGATCGACTTGGATTGAGGGCGCCGGGCAGATGCGATGGGTGTGAGGAGATACTCCCCACCATAGGTTCACGATCCAAAAACCGGTCATTTCTCCCTCACCGCAGTTAAGGATGCCGGAAACCCCTCGACCGTAGAGTTGTGCCTGAGCGTCGGAGTTGATCCAAGGCGTTTTCTGAAGTCCCAGTTACTGCGGACCGCGTGATCCGTGTCCTAAAGCGAGTCTTTGAAACGGCCTCCGCACAGGCTGCCTGATGCTGTCTCAGGAGAGCGGAATTTCTCTGCTCATGTTCTGCGTATGTTCGCTTTCGGACAGAGGTTTTCGATTCTGAACAATGGGGACGCGGGCACGGCACTTGAGTGGAGCGGATCGACCCTTAGGGCCGAGGCACTTACGCTGTCTCCCTAGATTGGCAGCGGAGTTGCACCTCAAGCGGCAACCGGTCTTGCGCAGGGGGGAACCTATGGGGAACTTGCTTCAGGATCTTCGCTTCGCTTTCCGCCAGCTCCGCAAGGCGCCCAGCTTTGCGGTCACCGCCATTCTGACACTGGCGCTGGGCATTGGCGCCAACACCGCCGTCTTCAGCCTGGTCAATTTCATCTTGCTCAAGCCGCTGCCCGTACCCCACGCCGAGCAGCTCATGACGCTGGTTTGGCGCCAAAATTCTGGCGTGATCCAAAACATCTTCTCGCTGCCCGAGTTCAAGGCCATCCGTGTCCAGAGCGGGCGCTCGTTCAGCAATGTTGTTGCCTACACCGTTTCTCTGGATGGCTTTTCAGCCATGGGCCAACAGCCGCAGCGAATCCTGACTAGCTATGTG
>JBAVYX010000188.1:0-1906 GCA_049588475.1 Silvibacterium sp.
CCTCCCACAACACGAGAGCTGTTGTTCGTGGAATAACTGCGATGACTGGAGGCCGCGAAGAATTGCAGGCGAGGCCCGCCAGAAGGACGAAACCCGGCACCGCGGCTGATATAGTCCGCCATGTGGAGGCCCTCGATCTATCAACTTCAGCCAATCCTCTTGTCATGCTTTCGTGACGCGTTCGGCCCACCGGTTTCCTGTGGCAGAGTCTATCTAGCGTTCTTTCCGTTCAAGTTCGATCACTACGACGCTTGCATGCGGAAAGATGTACCAGAAATCCGGACCCACTTGCGGATGACTCGTCTCTGCCACAATCGCATTGGGGTCGGTCTCACTGTTCTCAGAGTAGATGCTGGGTGCCGTTATGGTCTTCGCCGTGGCGCTTGGTCGAGGCCTAAACCCTTCGATCTGGATCGCGGCATGATAGTCCTGCGTCAAACTCCGGTTGACACAGAACAAAACCAGCTTATTCGCGGAGGTCCCTTGTGCTGCCACTACGTCGAGCCAGCGTACACCTTCGATATGAGGTAGGCGAGTGATGCCGTTTTCGACGGAGTACGTCGGGCCATCGGTATCAACCGGAACCAGGTAGGTGGGGACTTCCTCCGCATAGGAGCGGAGCACCCAATAGCCCGGTGCGCCATACACCTGTTCACGCTTCTTCCAAATGCCCGCGAATTCCAGAATGCCCGTCATATCGGAGATGGGGACCATCTCGGAATTTCTCAGCAGCATATTCAAGAATCCTGCCGTGTCGATCGCCCCGCCCAGGTTATTGAAGTTTGGAGCAGCTTGCCCGGCAGGTTCGCGGTCTGCGGTGAACAGCCATTCAGTGAAGGCGATCCTTGCCTCTTTGTGACTGCTTTCCTTTATCTGCTCCATCATCTCTTTCAATCGACCTTCCAGACCTGCTGGTAAGGCAAAGGTGGCAAGCGCAATGAAATCGTTGGAGGGGTTCTTGAACTGGACCCGATTATCGTTGACGACGAAGTGAGTGGACAGGTATTCAAATGTGCCTGGCGGTGTCGCTAGTTGCACCGCGTTCCAGTCGCGGTAGAAATCTTCGTCATCGCCGGTCGCAATCAACCGTGCTCTGGGATCGACCTTGCGGACGGCCTCGCTAAACTGTTCCGTGCGGGTACCAATCTGCTCCCGTGGAGGGTAACCCATGTTCCAATTGCCCCACAGCTCGTTCCCCAAGTCCCAGAGCAGGCCACCCTTTTTGTCCTTCCAATGCTCGTTCACGTACTGGACCCACGCAGCCGCTTCTGCGGGCGTTCCCGACCCAAGATTCAGGGCGATCTGAGGTTGGGCGCCGACTAGTTCGCAGAAGTGCAGGAATTCGTCCGTGCCAAAGGTGTTGTACTCCGGAATGTTCCATGCCAGGTTGAGTTGACTTATACGCTTGTCGCGAGGGCCAATGCCGTCTCTCCAGTGATACGAGGAGGTGAAGTTACCGCCGAAGCGTACCAGTGGCGACTTCAAGTCGCGAGCCATCTGGATTACCTCCGGATCCATACCATCGACATTGTCGGCGGGCATCAACGAAACCTGATCCACGAGCGCCCTGGCATCATCGCGCAACGCGATAACAAAGTCCGCCGGCTCGAGATGACCAACCTCACCCGGCTTAAGTTCGAGTTCGAATGTGTATTTAGTCCACTCGTCTCTGTCCGCGGTGATTCTGGCATCGGTGAAAATATGCTGAGGAGTGTTCCGCTCCCGCAGGGAGACATAGACGCTTGACGGCCCCGACACATGCTTGATCCACAGGCTGCCCTTGTAGTGGAGCACGCGATGCACCGGCAAATAAATGCGCTGCCGAATCCCCACTTCGCCTTCCGGCAGTGCCATGATCAGCAGCGACCGTTGGGAATTTGCGGCGTCGCCCCAACGAGGTTCATAC
>JBAVYX010000189.1:0-72706 GCA_049588475.1 Silvibacterium sp.
GCATGTATGGTTGTCAAGAACTATGTGAGGGGTCGCTATGAAAAGAGTTCATTTCATAAATATGAAAAGACTGCCGTTTCCCCTGATAACAAGTTGGAGTTCCCGCATTCCGAGCGAGAGCAGTGGAGTGCTCGGCAAATTCTGTACCAGCGGGAATGAGACAAACTTGTACGGAAGGAAGCTTTGAAGATTTGCTCAAATGAGCGAAGATTCGGGACTTTGGTTCCACTATCTGCGTCACACCTTCGCTTCCTGGTACAAGCTGGAGAAGCCGCACATCAGCAAGACCGGCGATACGGCGAAGATGATTTGGGATCTATTCGAGAAGAAGCTGTGGCTCGCCAAAATAGCGGTCTGTTGTTGAATCATGCGAATGAGCCGGTATTCAGTGAACCATGTTTCCGTGGAATACTGCTCTGGTCCTGTGTCTGGTGAATCTCTTGCCCGTTCCGGCTATCGTATTCTTTCGTTCTCGTCGGGATCTTCTCTTGGAAAATTTCGCCCTCCGGCAGCAACTTGCTGCCTTGAAACGGAGAGTTCCTCGTCCTCGCATGGCTGTTTCCGACTGACTTTTCTGGATGATATTGCGTCGCTTCTGGCCTTCCTGGAAGCAGGTACTGATTGTCCTTCAACCGGAAACGGCGGTGCGATGGCACCGCGCCGGCTTCAGGCTCTATTGGACCTGGCTCTCGCGGCATCGAATTCGCCCCGGCAGAAAGTGCGTCAGCGTTGAACTCCGCGAGCTCATCTTCCTCGTGGCCGAGAATCCAACTTGGGGCTCGCCGCGGATCCATGGAGAACGAAAGATGCTGGGCTTCGACCTTTCTGAACGGACCGTATTGCGCTGGATGAGGAAAGCGCCGAGGGATCGAGAACCGGCGAAGCCATGAGCAGCATTTCTGAATAACCATCGTGAAGCGATTGCTGCCATGGACTTCTTCACCCTGCCGACGCTCACCTTCGTCTGGCGAGGTACAGCTGCGCCGATTCCGTCTAGATCCTCGATGAGGCGGAACTGGCGGGATATCAACCGAAGTCCTGATGCTCTTTCCACAAAACTGGCCACGGTTTTCGTGGTGGCCCGCAGACGAAGATATCGGGGTGGTATTTGCTTTCTTCGTTCTTCACGCCTTCACTGTTGCCGTTATGGCCGGCGAGGCGGCAGCCTGTAAAGATGGTGTCGGCTTGTTCTTGGCTAATGCCTAGGGCGATGATTGTGGTGGGCGGCGGGCTGGGATAGCCGCGCAGCCATGCGGAGTTGGTGGTGCTGATGGGCGGCGGGAGGTGGTAAGCCGGGCCGAGAATTTCGATTGCGCCCTGCTCGCCGTAGTTGCCGACGGTGATGCCGAGATGAGCCTGCTGATCCGGGGGTAGGGAATCGCGAATTGATGCGACGGTGCGTACCAGTTCTTCCCAGCCGATCTCTTCGCGCAAGTCGGGGCTTTTATCCAGAGCGAAGTTGCGCAACGGGCCACTGGACGCGACCGGGACGAGCATCGCAATGATGTAAGCACCAACAGCGAAGAGCCCCGTGAAGAAGACGGTCTCTACAGTGATGCGCTGCCACGTTCTGCGTCGAGCCAGCCAGCGCTCAGCGGTGACCGCGCCCATCGCAAGCAGCGGAGGATAGGCCTCGGCAACATAGTAGAACCGGCCTTTGCCCGCCCAGAAGAGAAAAACAGGAACCATGTACATCCAGGCCAGCATGCGGTAGCGACGGTCGGCGAAGAACGCAATGAGTCCGAGGACCCACACGGGCGCGGCGAACAGATTGACGTTACCGAGGAACTGGCCCTTCAGGAAGCCCTCGGCGCGGCCTTCGCCGACGTCGCGCGCGTGAATGTGCTGCAGGAAGTGATAGGAGATGAAATCATGCCGCGCAAGCCAGATCAGATTGGGAGAAAAGAGGAGCAACGCAATGCCCACGCCGCCCCAGAACCACGGCGATGTGAAGTACCTGCGCGTACGAGTGAGGACGAGGCCGGCAAGCAGTCCCGCGATGAAAAATGCAATCGCATACTTGGTAAGCAGGCCAAATCCAAGTGCGGCGCCGATAGCAAGCCACCAGCGCGGATTCTCGGTCTTCAGCAGGCGGATCGTGAACCACGCGGCCAGGACCCACCAGAAAATGCCAAACGAAGTGTATTGAAATTCTGTGCCTTCGAAGATAGGGAGCGGCGACAGGCCGACGGCGAGGGCGGTGGTGACTTGCGCGAGGCGATTGCCGCCAAGGTCGCGCGCCATGAGGCCGGAGACGATGACGACAGTGGCTTGCGCGAGCACTGAAGCGAGGCGGAGGCCGATGAGCGACAGGCCAAAGAGGTGCATGCTGACGCTCTCAACGAAGGGCGTGAACGGAGGATAGGCTACGAATCCCGAGTCGAGATGGCGTGCATCGCTGAGAAACTGCAGCTCATCGCGGTGAAAGCCGTAGCGGGCGTTGGTGAGGATGTGAAAAAGCGCAAAGGCGGCGGCGATGGCGACGAGGATCAACCGGTCACCGGTGCCGGTTGCCATGGAAGGCGCAGCTTTCTGTTCGGCGGCGAGAGGAAGCATGCGGGCGGCGGCGTCTCCTTGAGAGAAGGTTACGACGCGGCGAGGATATCAGTTCCGTGGAACGCGAACGGACCAAAGGCTCCAGTGGGATGGAATCGGTCTAGCTAACATTCCTTCCGACATGCGGGAAAGACAGCACGGAAGGGACAGATCTGTGCTTTCAGGCAGCTTTGGAGGCGACCTCACATTTTCATCATAAGACTGGGATTTTCGCCGAATCCTTCTAAATTGGGACCGTCGCTGCGCCTCGATCTGGGTCCTCGGTGAATTGTCGCCCACCCGAAACTAACCCTTTATTCCCCCCCAAGCCGCTCGGGGCCGCCCAGTTACGAGTTGTTTCTCGTTTGGCGGTGATTCGGCTGCGATCAGTGCAAGTGGAGACCGAGCGAATGATGGCGTTGCCGAGATTCAGACAAGCACAGCAAAGAGGTTCCTTGCTCTTCCGCTTCTTCTGATAGCAGGAATCGCCAGCGTTTTCATGTCATTCCTGGGGCGATTCGTTGCAGGATGGGGAGGTGCTTGGGTTGGCTCCGGGTGGGGAGATCGCATCCTGCACTCCTGTAGAATCGCATCATCTGCATGTATCTGCGACGGGCAATCATTACTCTCTATCGTGCTACTCGCCATCGCGACTTTCAGTCCAGGTTCACGGTCTTTTAGACCCTATTTCCTATGAGCGATGCTTTTGAAGCCACGCCCGCGTCGATCATGCCTCACTATGGCATTTGGAAAGGACCAAACGGTCTGCGCGCAGGCTGGCGGCTGCTGATCTTCTTCGCCATTCTTGCGCCCCTCTGCTACCTTGCAACCCGCAGTGTCGATCCACTCATACGCGGCCTTCATGTGGACATGAGCATTCCGCCGGGGATCCTCCAGACACTTGGGGTGTTTCTTCCACCTCTGTTGATTGCCAGCTGGATTATGGCGAAGATCGAGGGCCGCATTTTCGCCGATTATGGCTTGCCTTGGCGACGAGCCTTCCGGCTCCCGTTCTGGCAGGGAGCTGGCTTCAGCTTCGTGTCCTTTACGGTTCTGCTGTTGGTGATGCGCCTGGCCGGCGTTTTCTCCTTTGGCCCAATTGCGTTGCACGGGTTCAATGTGTGGAGGTATGCCGTTGCGTGGGCTGTTCTACTATTCCTGGGCGCATTACTTGAGGACTTCCTCTATCGCGGATATCTGCTGTTCACGTTGACGACGGGGATCGGCTTCTGGCCGGGTGCGGTGATTACATCCTTGCTCATGGGCGGAATCCACTACTTCAATCCCAGCGGTCATGGGCTGGGACCGGTGTCGGCGACGATGTACTGCCTGGTAACCGCTCTGGTATTGCGACGAACCGGTGATCTTTGGATGCCGCTGGGGATCCACTCGGCATGGGCCTGGGGCGAGGTTTACTTCTACGGCGTGCCAGACAGCGGTTTCCCGGCCAATGGCCATCTGTTCAATGCCAGCTTTTACGGTAACTCATTGCTGACCGGCGGTGGGTTTGGTCCAGAGGCTAGTATTTTCACCCTGGTTTTGCTGGCAATTTGGGGAGTGATTTTCTCCGTTTGGCTGCGTGGCGTGAAGTATCCCAACCCTGCTGCCGTTCAGCAGCCCGCAGAGCGGTACGCATCTCGGTAGGTGTGGAACCTGTAAATCGTTCATTGCATTTCGTGCGTCGAGCACCTTTGAGATTGATTTAACGGCAATTCCTTAGCTGGCGAACAACTCAGTGAGGCTGGTTAGCTTCAGCAGTTCGCTCACGCGGGGCGATAGGTTGACGAGTTCGAGCTTAACCAGCCCCTTGTTGATGGCGGATACCTTCAGGCTAACCAATGCACCCAGGCCGGAGCTGTCAAGGGATTGCAGATCACTACAGTCGATCACAATGCGGCGCCGGCCGGCCTGGATGAGCGGCTTGACCAGTTCTCTGATTCCCTTGACGCTTTCGCCTATCAGCCTGCCGTGGCATTTGATGGTTGTGACCGGTCTTCCGTATGGGCCTAACGATTCCTCAATATCAAAATGGATCAAGGGTTCTGCTGTCACTGCTGCGATCTCCCTATTAGAAACAAGCCACCGAAGGTGAAAAGCACCCGCAGACGTAGATCTGCGAGTGCCGGTGAAGTGGCGCCCTCCCCCAAGGACCACTCCGATGAAGAGAACAGTATCGTGGGTAACTGAACGTTGCACATCCCCCGAAGGTGCCAGCTAGCGGAGCGGCCGCTTTTCAAAAGAAAGGGCCCATCAGAAATTGTGATCGCTCGAAAACGACTTCTGTTATTTGCGGCGACGGGCTCTCAGAACTGTGATGGTACCGCCGAGGAGCACGAGTCCGGCAGCCGTGAGCCCCGCGTCAACTTCAGGCGCGGTGTGGGGATTATTGGGGTTGTTATGGCCGTTTCCGTCGCCGTTGCCGTTACCGTTGCCACCTGGAGCGGCATGAGCCACCATGCTTAGACCAAAGGTCAACGCTACTACTAAGGAGTAATTGAGAAATCTCTTCATCATGTTTTGTAACGGTCTCGATCATCCCTTCGGATTTCGATCTGTCGCAGGGGGTGAGGTGAGAATCGTTTTCGGAAGTAGGGGGCCTAGCTTGTTCCTCTTCAGCCTCAATCTGATTATTTCCCAGATCGACGAATTTGGAATGACCCATTGGAGCAAATTGCGCCATGTAAGCGTAATTCCCGTGAAACACATCCGTACCCACTAGAATGATTACCGGCAACCTCTCGAAAATCGTCTTCTGGGCGATCAAACAGCGCCATGCGGGTCTGGGCGATTGGTTTGTACCCCTGTTTCGCCACTCTTACAGGAAATGCGCCGGTGTCCGTTCTGGTATCCCTTCCGTTTCCGGAGTTCACCAGCCAGTCGACTGCCGATGCCCGGTACTGGGGGGCGAGATGGGGAGCAGCGACTGACCATCTGAAACGTTCTGTGCCGAGCAGCTCTGCTACTGTGGCAGATCGACCCGAACACTACCAACCTACTGGCAAAGGTATGCCGATTACAATGCCAGGTCTACCCTCGATCCGCCTCTCGAGCGTGGTAAAAAACCAACCCCGCGATCCCTGCAGCGCTTTCACGCTGCGTACCTAAGGAAAACCGGATCCATTTCCCCTCTGTCTTCGGCCGAATGCTGCCGTAGGATTCCTTCGATCTTTTTCGGTGTCGAAACCGACCCGAAAAATCAAAGAGGAAAGTCGCCTGCCAGCGATTCCGGTTGCTGACTGCCCAATTCGGCGGGGCGGCAGCCGAGCTCGGAACCCCCCACCAGCAAACACCGTCCGCAACTAATTCCGGCAGTTGCCGTCTAAATGGTCGCAAGGCAGACTCTGCCCCTATGCAGCTCACACCTTCCACGCCGACGGTGCAATATCCCCCCGAGATTTTGTGCGCCGAAGACCCGATTGCTGCTATCCGCTCTCCCCAACCTCTTTCACCATACGTCCCAAGGGCCAGTCTCTTGACATGGCTCCCCCAATTGCTTACAACCATCGCTGACTGCTTTTTTTGGGGTACTCTGCCGTCTCTCGTAGAAGACCCGCAACAGTTGCTCCCCCGACCCCGCGCACTGCTTCGGACTCATTTGGCAGGCGGGTACCGATCGAACGCATCCGCAGAATGCGCCCTTCGTCGTCGTAACAACACGCAACGCCAGGTTCGATCGCTTCAAGACTGGATAGGATGGCCATGCTCGCAAAGATTTTCCGCTCCCTAAGTCCGCTCGCCCTCGCGACGGCAGCCCTCACTCTTATCGCCCCCGCCGCTCTCCTGGCTCAGGCCCCTTCACAGGCCGCCCCATCTCTCATCACCAATCGCCTAACACAGCCCATTGACGAGAACTCCCGCGTCACCATCAAGGGAACTGTGCACCCCCTGGCTCGGGCCGCCAATGATCGGGGAGCCGCGCCCGACAGCATGCCTCTCGACCGCCTCCAGCTCATCCTGAAGCGCAGTGACGCGCAGGAGTCCGCCCTCAAGCAGCTTGTCGACGACCTGCACACGCCCGGCTCGGCCAGCTATCACAAGTGGCTTACTCCGGAGCAGTTTGGCAAGCAGTTCGGCCCCTCCGATCAGGACGTCGCCACCGTGGAGTCTTGGCTTCAGTCCCACGGCTTTAGCGTTACTAAGGTGAACGGCGGCCGCCAAAGCCTTGAAATCTCCGGCAACGTCGCGCAATTCCGCTCGACCTTCCATGCGCAGATCCATAAGTACATGGTGAACGGCGAAACGCACTACGCCAACGCCACCGATCCGCAAATTCCAGCCGCCCTCGCACCGGTCGTCGGCGGATTCGCCACCCTCAACAATTTCCGTATCAAGAACCACGCCAGGGTGCTCGGTAAAGCCATCTACGACCCCAAGACTGACAAAGCCACGCCAGAATGGACCACAAGTAGTAACGGTTCGATCCCCAATTTTGTCCTTTCGCCGGCTGACTATGCCGTCCAGTACGACATCAATCCGCTTTACACGGCGGGTACCAACGGAACCGGCCAGACCATTGCCATTGTCAACGACTCCAACATCAACATCTACCTGGTCAATCAGTTCCGCTCGCTCTTCAGCCTTCCCGCCAACCCGCCGCAAGTCATCATCAATGGAAATGATCCCGGCATCGACGGCATCAACAATCCTGAAGGGCCCAACGGCGACTCTGTCGAAGCCTATCTTGATGTCGAGTGGGCCGGAGCCGTGGCGCCCAATGCGACCGTGAACCTCGTGATTGCCGCTGACACCGCCCTCGAAGGCGGTCTCTATCTTGCCCTCGAGCACGCGATCTACGGTAACCTCGCGCCCATCGTCAGCCTGAGCTTCGGCTCTTGCGAAAAGAATATCGGCACCACCAACCAGTTCCTCAACAGCCTTTATGAACAGGCCGCGGCGCAAGGTATTACTGTCCTGGTCTCAACTGGGGACAACGGCTCGGCCGGCTGCGATGACGATAACACCCAGTTCTTCGCGATCAATGGGCAGCAGGTCAGCGGCTTTGCCTCTACGCCCTACAATGTCGCCGTCGGCGGAACGGACTTCTTCTATAGCGATTACAACAATTCCGCCGCCCTTCCTGCTCAGCTCGCAACTTACTGGAACACCACCACCAGCGACAACACGCCCGCCGTCTCCATCAAAGGTGTAATTCCTGAGCAGCCCTGGAACGACAGTCAATTCGGCCTCAATATCTTCAATACGCTCACTTTATCGGGCGGAATGCAAACCACAATCGCCGGCGCCAGCGGCGGAGCCAGCAATTGCGCCACCGGCACCTACGATGCCAACGGCAACACCCTCACTTGCACTGCCGGATATCCCAGGCCCGTTTGGCAAACGGGCGCTGGTGTGCCCGCCGGCAGCGTGCGCTTGATCCCCGATCTCTCCCTCTTCGCTGCCGATTTCGCAAACTCCAGCTTCTACCCCATCTGTGCGACTGATGGCGACTGCCAGCCCGCTTCCAGCAGCGGAACCGTTCAGATCTTCGCTGTCGGAGGAACCTCAGCCTCCACGCCCTCCTTTGCCGGCATCATGGCCCTCGTCAATCAGAAATATGGACCTCAGGGTCAAGCCAACTTTGTCCTCTATCCGCTCGCCGCGCAGTTTCCAGCAGCCTTCCACGACGTGACCACCGGCACCAACTCCGTGCCTTGCAATATCACCACCACCACCACTACGGGATCTGCCCCGGTTAATTGCATCGCCGTCTCCAACCCGGTCACCATTAGTGATCCAACATTCGGCTCGGCGACTGAGGGTCAGATTGGCTCTGGCACCACTCCGCTATATAACGCCACAGCTGGATACGACCCGGCTTCCGGCCTCGGCACCGTTGACGCGAACGTCCTCGTCTCCGACTGGAACAAGGTCACCTTCGCTGCATCGACCGTGACGCTCTCCTCGCCTGCAGCAGGAACCTACACACACGGCAGCAACATTACCGTCACTGCTACGGTCACCGGCACAACACCTACCGGTGATGTCGCCCTCGTCACCGACAGCACCCTGCCCACTAATCAGAGCCGGAATTTCTTCACCCTGACCGGAGGCACTGCCACCGGCACCACCAACACCCTGCCGGGCGGCACCTACAATGTCTGGGCCAGCTACGGTGGCGACAGTAAGAACGCCGCTGCGGATTCGGCGAAGACCCAGATCACCGTCAGCCCCGAGGCCAGCGGTATATTGCTGAACGTATTTACCCCTAATGGCAGTGGCGGCTACGTTTCCGTTCCTACCGGCAGCACCAATATTCCCTACGGCACACAACTCCTGCTCAGCGCCCAGGTCGCTCCCAGCTCCCAACTCTCAGCGGTGCAAGCTTGTCAATCCAACCCCGCTACCTGCCCGGTCTTCGGTCCTCCTACCGGAGTGGTCACCTTCTCCGACAGCGGTAAGGCCGTTAACGCCGCTGTCCTCAATGCCGAGGGCGACGCTGAGTACAATCCGTCCGACCCGGTCGCCGCGCGCGTAACCACCAGTGTCGGTAGTCACTCCATCACCGCCAGCTATCCCGGAGATGCAAGTTATAACGCCTCCACTGCCGCAGCAACTACGTACACAGTGATACAGTCCACACCGACCATAGATTTGGCCACGCCTAACCAGACCGTCCTGGCAGGGCAGGCGACAACCTTTACGATTTTGCTCGAAACGACGGGCGTCGGAGTCGCACCAACGGGTACCATCACCGTTTCAGGAGCTCCCTCCGGGACACCCACCAGCGTGCCTCTCTCCCTGAGCGGCGTCGACCTCCAAACTGGCGTCACCGCCAGCTACGCGAATATCACCATTCCAGCTTCAGTAACCGCCAACAGCTACACCATCACCTTCGCCTACAGTGGTGACACAAATTACACCACAGCTCAAGCCATGGGCACGCTCACCGTCGCAGCAGCCTCTACTCTCACGCCCAGCACGACAACCATCGCTACCAGCGGTGCCGCTACCTCCCCGTCCGCGCTCACCAGTATCACTGTGACCGTCACCGGGAAGGGAACGACGGCTCCTACCGGAACAATCACTCTTCAAACCTCCGGCTATGAGTTCAATCCCCTGACCCTCACTCCAGTCGCCGGAACCGACACATCCGAGGTGACGATTCTGGTTAACGGCTCGGGGATACTGCAGGGTGCAAACATTCTCATCGCCGGTTATTCCGGTGACACGGTCTACGCCCCCTCTACCTCCACTGCCACCAACCTCGCCAACCCGCTCTCCGACTTCTCCATGGTGCCGCAGACTACCATCATCAACGTGCCCTCGTCCGGCACCGCGACCGAGACCATCAATATCAGCTCGGTGAATGGCTTCGCGGGAGTAGTCGCCCTCACCTGCGCGGGAACTGGCGGCGTGGGTTGCTCGCTCAGTTCCTCTCCTACCCTCACGAGCGGAGGCACTACGCCTGTCACTCTCACCGTCAATAATTCCAACGTCACCACCGCTGGCAGCACGTTCGACGTGCTGATCACAGGAGTCGATCCAACCGGCACCTTTGTGCACACGCTGGGGATCAGAGCCATCGCTCCGGTGACAACACTTCCTCCTGGGCTCACGCTCGCGGGGCCCAGTGGAATCACCATCGTCAATCCAGGTGACTCCGGAACCGGCACTCTGACTGTGTCGGCGCAGGGCGGCCTCACCGGGCAGGTAACTTTTGCCTGCTCCGTCGAAGGCACGCCGACGGGAATCACCTGCGCTGCTCCCAACGCGACTCTTTCTTCCGTAAGCGCGACGTCGACGCTTTCGGTGACCACAACATCGTCGGCGATGGCCGGCGGCTACACCGCTGATATCACTGCAACAGTGGGTACTACCGTCAGCGAAGTCCTCAAAGTACCCATCACCCTGAACCCGGCCGCCAGTTTCGCGCTCAGCGGTAGTCCCACCTCGCTCACTCTTACTGCAGGAGCCACGACAGGGAACACCTCGACCATCTCGATTACTCCGACCAACTTTACCGGCATGGTCAGTCTCATCTGCAAACTGACCACCAGTCCCGCCGGAGCTACCAAGGTTCCGACTTGCTCGATTGCCAGCTCTGTTAACGTAACCGGAACAACGGCAGCGACCGCGACACTCACTGTCGCAACCACCGCACCCACCACCAGCGCCCTCGACCTTCCTCTGAACAAATTCTTTGCGGTTGGCGGAGGAGTCGCAATCGCAGGCCTATTGTTCTTCGGAATCCCGGCCCGCCGCCGTAGCTGGCGCACCATCCTCGGCGTCCTCCTCTTCGCGACCATCATTGGAATGGGCATCGGCTGCGGTGGGGGCGGAGGCAACAGTGGCGGAGGCGGTGGCGGTGGGGGCACCACCACCCCTGGAACCACAGCTGGCGCTTACGTCATAACCGTAACCGGAACCGACGCCGCCACCGGCAAACTGACTGAGAGCACCACCGTCAACGTTACCGTCCAATAACCAACCCTTACAACCAGCACGGCCGCACTCCTGGAGTGCGGCCGTGCTGGTTGGTGCAATAGAGGCTGGGTAGAATCATGAGCTGTCTACGGACCAGGTCAGAGACCGCGTGAATTCAACCACGTTGCCGCAATCGCTCTCTTACTATTTCTACGATGCGCTCGTGGATTTCCTGAATACCCAGGTCGCCATCGATCACCACTACACGAAAAGGCTCACGCGCCGCGATCTCGCGATATTTATCGAAGACCCGCCGATAGAAAAGCTCGTCCTCGCGTTCAAACCGGTTTTCGTCGGTAGGGTGTCCAGCGGCGCGCGTGTTGCGTCTGCGGGCGCGCTCGAGAGAGCGGTCAAAATCAGGCAGCAGTAGCAAAGTGAGGTCTGGTTGCAGGCCGCCGCACATCGCAGCGTGCAGTTGGAGAACCACCTCACTGCCCAGTTCACGTCCGCCGCCCTGGTAAGCCTCGGTCGAGTCGGTATAGCGATCGCACAGCACGATCTTGCCCCGCGCAAGGGCGGGTTCAATGATCTCCGCATTAACCTGAGCCCGGTCTGAGAACATCAATCCCAGCTCGGCGCGTGCTGCAAGATTCTCTGTGCGCGAGTCCAGCAGCAGCGCGCGAATTCGGTCCCCGATCCGCGTTCCGCCCGGCTGTCGCGTTACGACAACATCCTGGTCCTCAGCCTCCAGCCACTCGTTCAGCTTGCGCAGCTGTGTCGATTTGCCCGATCCATCGAGCCCTTCAAACGTGAGAAAAAAGCCCCGTGAAAGAACCGGACACATGGCCGGAGTGTAGCATTCGGAGAACGCCGCGTGAGAGTGACCCCGTCAAAAAGTAACGCTATTCGCCTCGAACGAAGCCGTGAACCAGCAGTTACACTTAGGAGTCTAAAATTTGTGAGGTCGTCCCTTTGAAACTTCGCTTTCTGCCCACACTCCTGATGGCCACCGCCGTCACGGTTTCAGCTCAAACATCGTCTCCGATTCACGTGACCGTCGACGTCACCGATGCGCCCCGAAAAACTCTGCACGCTACGCTCTCGATTCCCGTACAGCCCGGTCCACTCACGCTCGTATATCCCAAATGGATTCCCGGCGAGCACGGTCCGACTGGACCAGTCGATAACCTCGCCGGACTCGTGATTCAGGCAAACGGGCAGCCGATCCCCTGGCAGCGGGACGACGTAAATATGTTTGCGTTTCACGTAACAGTGCCCGAAGGAGTGTCTTCGCTCGATGTAAAGCTGGACTTTCTCGCCACTGCTGCCGCGTCTGGCTTCTCCGCCGGTGCCTCGACCAGCGCTAATCTCGCCATAGTCAGCTGGAACGAAGTGCTTATCTATCCCGCCGGACACCCTGCCTCAGACATCTCCGTTCAGGCCTCAGCCAAACTGCCTGCGGACTGGCAATACGGCACAGCACTCACCAAGACAGGCGAAGCAAACGGAGCAGTTCAGTTCGAAACAGTTTCGCTTGAGCAACTCGTCGATTCGCCGCTTCTTACCGGCAAATTCTTCAAAGAATTTCCCCTTGCCCCCGAGATTACGCCCAAGCACTATCTGGATCTGGCGGCCGACGGACCCGAGGATTTGCGTGTCAAGCCCGAAGCTCTGGCCGCCTACAGCAACTTGGTTCGGGAAACCGGACCCCTTTTCCAGTCGCGCCACTATGCCAGCTATCACTTCCTCATGACGTTGAGCGACCAGGTAGCGCACTTCGGCCTCGAACATCATCAGTCGAGCGACGATCGCGTCCCTGAGAAAACCTTTCTCGATGAGAATCTCGCCCTGCTCTCCTCCGATCTGTTGCCGCACGAGTTCACGCATTCGTGGAATGGCAAATATCGCCGTCCCGCAGGCCTGGCCACCGGCAATTACGAAGATCCCATGAAGGGTGACCTGTTGTGGGTCTATGAGGGGCTCACGCAGTATCTCGGCACCGTGCTTGCCGCCCGCAGCGGCATTGAAAGCCCCGATGAATTCCGTGCCGCCCTGGCTGCAACCGCTGCAACGCTCGACTACCGTCCCGGTCGCACCTGGCGTGATCTGCAGGATACAGCCACCGCGGCGCAGATCCTCTATGACACAAGCCCGCAGTGGGATAACTGGCGTCGCAGCGTCGATTATTATCCTGAAGGCGAGCTGATCTGGCTCGACGTTGACACCACCATCCGCAAGCTCACCAAAGACAAGAAGAGCCTGAATGATTTCTGCGCGCTCTTCGAAGGAGTCGGCGGCAACACTGCCGCAAAGGTCGTTCCCTATACTTTTGAAGACGTGGTCGCCGGTTTGAATAGCGTCGTTGCCTACGATTGGGCTACCTTCTTCAACGACCGCCTCACTTCCAAATCACCGCATGCTCCCTTAGGCGGCCTCGAAAACGGTGGCTACCGCATCATCTACACCGACGCGCCCAGCGCGGTCATTCAGGCTCGCGAATCGGTCACCGGAGATGCGCAGGCCTGGTGGGCACTTGGCATCAACGTCAGCACCGACGGCCATATTGACGACGTGCTCGTGGGTTCGGTCTCCGATAAGGCTGGCCTCGGTCCCGGCATGCAGATCGTTGCCGTCAACGGACGCCAGTTCACTGCAGCACTGCTGAGCGATGCGATTACCAGCGCGAAGGGGTCCAAAGATCCGATCGAATTGATCCTCGTCAATACTGGCTACTACAAAGTTGCGCGGCTGGACTACCACGACGGTCTGCGCTTCCCGCGTCTCGAACGCATTCCGGGCACGCCCGACCGGCTGGACGACATCCTGAAGCCGATGACCCAACCGCCAGTACCCCCGAAGAAATAGGCCGCTTCAAGAGGACGGTTGGTGTGTGTCTGATGTTGAACATAGAAGAGGAGAGGCACTGCTATGCCAATGCGTCCTCTCCTGCTTCGACTGGTTTTCGCCTCATTCAGGACGGCTGTCGCTCAGAAAGCGTTCGGTGATGATGATGGTGGTGATGATGGTGCGGCTGGGCATATGCCGAAGCCGAAAACGCCAGCACCAGGGAGAGCAATAGGAGCTTTTTCATGCGGAAATATTAGCAAGAAGCAGATCCTAAAAACCTCGATATTTCGGCACGGAATATCCGGAGTTATCTTCAGCCATACATTTACCTCTGCGGGGGATGAGCCTAGAATCAAGGCAGACTCATCCAACCCAGGACCCTATGACACTTCCGCAATCGCCGGCAGCCCCCGGACCGCAGCACAAGAAGTATTTCTTCGATAAATTTGGCATCACTGAGCGCCTTCTTGAGCGCTGTCTGGGTGAAGCGCTTTCCGCTGGCGGCGACTATGCCGACCTTTATTTTGAGTCGATTGCATCCACCTCCATCGGCGTGGACGAGTCGCTCGTCAAATCAGCGAGCCAGGGCGTGAGCGCCGGTTGCGGCGTTCGCGTGGTGAGCGGCGAGCGTACCGGATATGCCTATACCGATGACCTTTCCGCCGATCGCCTGCTGCGTGCTGCCCGCACCGCTGCCCTGATAGCGAAGGGTCCCGCCAAGCAGCCCGTGCAGGGCTTTACAGAGACGAAGACGCCGAGCCTGTATCCCGCTCCGGCTGTCGATCTCGACAGCGATCTCTCGGCAAAACTGGATCTGGTGACGCGCGCCGATCGCGCCGCTCGCGCCTTCGACTCGCGGATTACTCAGGTTCGAGCCAGCTACTCCGACGAGTTGCGGCGCATTCTCATTGCTGGCTCCGATGGAACCTTTGCTAGCGACACGCAGCCCTTGGCGCGGCTCAATGTTTTTGTTCTTGCCAAGGATGAGGACCGCACAGCGCGCGGCACCTCAGGCGGAGGTGGGCGAGTCGAGATCGATTTTTTCCAGACGGAGAAAACACCCGAGCACTTCGCGCGCGAGGCCGCGCGGCAAGCCATTCTGCAGCTGGGCGCTGTCGCCGCTCCGGCAGGCGAGATGGAAGTCGTACTGGGTCCTGGATGGCCCGGAGTCCTGTTGCATGAGGCGGTAGGGCACGGACTGGAGGCGGACTTCAACCGCAAGAAGACCTCGGCATTTGCAGGCATGATTGGCCGCAAAGTAGCCAGCTCGAAGGTGACGGTCGTCGATAACGGCACCATGCCGGGACGGCGTGGCTCACTCAATGTCGACGACGAGGGCTCGCCGACGCAGGAAACCGTGCTGATCGAAAACGGAATCCTCAAGACCTACCTGAGTGACAAGCTCTCCTCGCGCCTTATGGATATGCCGCACACCGGCAACGGGCGGCGCGAAAGCTATCAGCAGATTCCTATGCCGCGCATGACCAATACCTACATGCTGGCTGGCGAAGACGCTCCCGAAGACATCATCCGCAGCGTAAAGCGCGGCTTGTACGCGGTGAACTTCGGTGGCGGATCGGTCGACATCACCAGCGGCAAGTTCGTCTTCTCTGCCTCCGAAGCCTACCTCATCGAAGACGGCAAGATCACTGCTCCGGTGCGCGACGCCACGCTGATCGGCAACGGTCCCGAGGCTCTCAAGTACGTCTCGATGGTGGGCAACGATCTGGAGCTCGACGAAGGCGTAGGCACGTGCGGCAAAGAAGGGCAGAGCGTGCCCGTAGGCGTCGGCATGCCGACCGTGAAGCTTGACCGCATGACGGTCGGCGGCACAGGACAGTAAAGACAGGAAGGAAGTTCAATTGCAAATAGTAGATGTAAAGCAGTTTGTATCTGCGGCGGATGGATCGCGCCGTTATGCCTGGAAGACCATTCCGGCCAGCGAGGCGCTGAAAATTCCCGAACCGCGTCTGCGCTGTCCCGAATGCAAAGGGATGATCGCGTTGCGCAGAAAAACAGAAGACGGCGCGATGCCGAATCGCGCGGAGCACCGGGCCAAGAACCGCGGTTGCTCGCTCGGCGATTGCTTCGACGGTGTGAAGCGATTGGCAGCGAATCCGATCGAACCGGACGAGGAAAGCATTGGTGAGTAGCCTATCCCAGCTTGCGGCGAACAACCTTCAACAACTCGCTACAGACATTGTTACGAAGGCGGTTCGCGCGGGCGCGAGCGATGCCGAAGTGACGATTCGCGAGGGCGACGAATTCTCCACCGTGGTCCGTATGGGCGAGGTCGAGACGCTGAAGGAATCGGGCTCGCGCGGCATGGGGCTGCGCGTGCTGATCGCGACAGGGAACGGCCATCGCGTAGCCAGCACTTCGACCAGCGATTTTTCCGAGGAAGGTGTCGACCATCTGGTGCGTGGAGCGCTGGCTTTGGCGCAGGTCACGTCGGAAGACCCATTCGCCGGCCTCGCCGACACCTGCGAGTTCGGCAAGCTTGAGGGCGACCTCGAGCTGTATCACGAAGACGTCTATTCTCTCGAAACCGCGGAGCGCATCGAATACGCCCGTCGCGCCGAGGCTGCGGCCTTGGCTGCCGATACCCGTATCACCAATAGCGATGGCGGCAGCTTCGACGCGGCGACCGGACGCAGAATCTTCGCGAATTCACGCGGGTTTACCGGCGAATACCGCGCGTCATCCTGCTCCATCTCAGCGAGCCCTATCGCTCTGGGGAAGAGCAACGAGATGCAGCGCGACTACTGGTACACCTATGCGCGCTCGCTCAAAAAGCTGGACACACCGGAGTCGGTTGGAGTAGAAGCGGCGCGACGCACTCTGCGCAGGCTCGACGCGCGCCGGGTGAAGACGCAGCAGGCGCCGATCATCTTCGCGCCCGAGATTGCTCGTTCGGTGATTGGGGCTATCTTCGACGCGGCCAGTGGAGACAGCGTCTATCGCGGCGCATCGTTCTTCGCCGGCAAGCTGGGTGAACAAGTCGCGGCTGCATCGGTTACGGTCATCGACGATGGAACGATCGTCGGCGGTTTCGGGACCTCTCCTTTCGATGGCGAAGGCTTGTCGTCGCGGCGCACGGTGATCGTCGAACGCGGCGTGCTGACCAACTACCTGCTGAATACCTACACCGGACGCAAGCTGGGCATGAAGAGTACAGGCAACGCATCGCGCGGCCTGGCGGGAAATCCCGGCATTGGCGCAGGCAATCTCTTTCTCGTTGCCGGCAGTGCAACCCCGCAGGAGATTCTCGGCGGCGTGCAGTCAGGCCTCTATGTAACGGAGCTGATGGGCCAGGGCGTGAACATGGTCACCGGCGATTACTCAAGGGGCGCATCTGGTTTGTGGATCGAGAATGGCGAGCTGACCTACCCGGTCCAGGAGATCACCATCGCAGGAAACCTGAAGGACATCTTCCGCAACATCACGGCCATCGGCAACGATCTCGAATTTCGCGGCTCGGTCGCTTCTCCAACGCTGCGTGTGGATGGTATGACCATCGCCGGAGAATAATCTTCAGAGTGGTGATACTGCGTGCTTGCCTCTTCGATAGCATTTGATCCGCAAAACCCGCCGTGGGCGCAGATCCCCGCTCGTGCCGGGGTCTTCACCCTTTGCGCAGCAGGCGAGCACGCCGAACCCTATCTAAGCCGAACGCCGAATCTGCGCAATCGATTGCGACGGCTACTGGCTGCGAGGCCTAACGAGCAGCCAGGTCAATCGAAGCGCCTGCGCCTCGCCCAAAGCGTCGTTCGCATTGAATACACCCTCACCGGATCGGACTTCGAGTCCTGGCTGCTGCTTTATCAGGTCTCGCTGGCAGCCTTTGGCGAGCGCGCGCGCAAGCGGCTGCACCTGAAGCCGTCTACATTTCTACGCATGACGATGGATAATGCTTATCCCCGGGTATATGTAACCAATCGAATTACAAAGTCGGCGGCAAAAGATTCCTTCGGCCCTTTCCCATCCCGCGCGGCCGCCGAAATCTTCCTCGAAAGCATGCTTAACCTCTTCGAATTGCGCCGCTGTCATGAGGATCTCTCGCCCGATCCAAATTTTCCAGGCTGCATTTATTCCGAAATGAAGAAGTGCATGGCCCCATGCTTCAAAGGCTGTACCGATGAGCGCTACGCGCAAGAGGCTGCTGTGGTACATGCATTTCTGGCAACGCGAGGCCAGAGCCTGATCAACGAGCTGGCTCGGCAACGGGCACATGCCTCAGAATCGCTTGACTTCGAGAAGGCCGCTGAGGTCCATGCACGCCTCGTCAAGGTGGAAAGCGCTGCGGCCGGTGTCTCTCCCGCTGTCCATTCACTATCGGAACTGAATGGGGTAATCGTGCAGCCGGCCAGCGAACCTGAGCACGTGGCCCTTTTTCTGCTGAACAGGGGCTCGCTCGCCGGACCAGCACTCTATTCCGTGGCAGGTATGCGGCATCCGAATGAGCAGTCGGGATCGTCGTCGCTCTTCGCTTATCCAACCGCCCTTGCGCCGGTGCCCCTCGAAGAGACTCCGCTGGTCCGGCTGGCCGCGCGTGACGAACTGGAGTCGCGGCTCGGCGATGCGCTCAACACTCTAGCAGTCCGGTCGGCAAAAAGCCCGCAACAGATCGCTGACTATCTGTGCCTATTCAGCCGCTGGTACTATCGCCCGCAGGCGCGGCGCGTGGGAGAAGTGATCTTTGTTGACAGCAACGGGGTTGAAACCGGAAACGAAGTCCCCAAAAAGCCGCTGATGCGCGCGATTTCACGCGTTTACCGGCAGGGTCAGCCCGGCCCACAACCTGAAGATGCGTCCGTTGCAGCCCACGAGCTAGAGCACTAAAACTCCGTGCTAAGTACGTCAGCGATAAGATCTATCTAAAAGCTTTACGGAACTAGCAGCGGCGAAGAGTGCGTATAAATGTCCGATAGGCATTCTCCGTTCTTGCCACGATTATCAGCAACTAACACCAATGTTTTTGGAGCGAGACGCATGATTTTAGAGGATACCCGCTACGCACTGCGGCAGTTTTCGAAGGCCCCGGGATTTACAGCGACAGCAATTCTGACTCTCGCCCTGGGGATCGGCGCGACGACGGCAATCTTCACTCTGGTCTATGCAGTGTTGCTCAAGTCGTTGCCAGTAGCGAATCCGCACGAGTTGATCCGCGTCGGCGACAACGAAAACTGCTGCATTAACGGCGGCATGCAGGACAATTGGTCGCTCTTCTCCTATGAGCAGTACAAACAGTTTCGCGACAATACACCGGGGTTCTCGCGGCTCGCGGCGTTTCAGGCCGGACACAACCAGATCGGCGTGCGCCGGGAGGGCAGCAATCATCCGGCGGAGTCGCTGATCGGGGATTTTGTTTCCGGGAATGCCTTCGACACACTCGGCCTGCGGGCGTATGCGGGACGGCTGCTGAAGCAGTCGGACGACGAGAAGGGCGCGCCTCCGGTGGCGGTGATGAGCTATCGCACCTGGCAGCAAAAGTTCGGAGAGGATCACTCGATCGTTGGTTCGAGCTTTCTGATCAATGGCCAGTCATTTACGATTGTCGGCATCACTCCGCCCGGATTTTTTGGTGAACGGCTCGAGAGCGATCCGGCGTCATTCTGGATACCGCTGAACAAAGAGCCAATCGTACTGGGAACCAACAGTGTTTTGGACGCACCGGACCTCGACTGGCTCAACTTGATTGGCCGCATTCAACCGGGAGCCAACCAGAAGGAGATGGAGGCGCGGATGCAGGTGGGCTTGCGCCAATATCTGCAAAGCCCCATCCGAAAGCTTGACGCGCGCAGTACCGGGCTGATCCCAAAGCAGACACTGCATCTCTCGCCGGGCGGTGGTGGCGTGCAGCGTATGCAGGAGCAGTTCAAAGACGCTCTGCACCTGCTGATGTGGATCTCCGGAGCCGTTCTGCTGATTGCCTGCGCGAATCTGGCCAACCTGATGCTGGTGCGTGCTACGGCGAACAGGCAGAGGATCTCAATACAGGCGGCTCTGGGCGCTCCCAGATCACGGCTGGTAGGTCAGGCGCTCACGGAAAGCGTGGTGCTGGCCGTGCTCGGAGGGATCGCCAGCCTGATCGTGGCGTACGGCGGAGCGCGACTGATTGTGCAGCTGGCTGCGGGCAAGAGCTATGTGCCGATCGATGCCACACCCTCGCCGGCAGTGCTGGCATTTGCCTTTGCGGTGTCCCTGGTCACGGGGATGCTCTTCGGCGTGGCGCCTGCATGGGTGACGGCGCATGCGGACCCGATCGATGCGCTGCGCGATGCGAACCGCACGATGAAGCATAGTGGCCTGTGGACTCAGAAGGCTCTTGTCGTCGTGCAGGCGGCGTTTTCCCTGTTGCTGCTGTGCGCGGCTGCCCTGCTCATCCAGAGCCTGCGCAATCTGCATCATCAGGATTTCGGCTTCGACACCACGAACCGGTATATTCTGCACATCGATCCGCAGATGGCGGGCTACAAGGTGGAACAGATCGATGCGCTGGATCGCCAAGTGCACGATGCGCTGGCTGCAATACCCGGCGTGAAGTTGGTGGCATACTCGACCTACAGTCCCATGGAAGGCGATAACTGGGGCACCGGAGTCTACTTTGAGGGCAGGCAGCCGCCGCCGCCCGGCAGCAACGAGCAGAACGCATCCTGGGTGCGTGGGAGTGCCGGATATTTTGACGCGGTTGGAACTCGCATCATTGCCGGCCGTCCAATTACCGAGCAGGACACCGCAAGCACGCGCAACATCGCCGTGGTGAACCAGGAATTTGTAAAGCGCTTCTACAAGGATCAGAATCCGATAGGGCAGCACTTTGGCACTGACGACCAAAAGTATGCAGGCATGTATGAGATTGTTGGTGTCACCGAAAATACCAACTACTGGCAGCCGACGAGCAAGATGCGTCCGATGTTTTTCGTCGCAGCGCCCCAATATTTGCATATCGATGACCCCGATGTAAAGCTGGGCGATACCTATTCCCACATGCACCTGAACGCGTGGGAGCTGCGTGTGAATCGGACGGTTCCGGGACTGGAATCTCAGGTACGCGAAGCGCTTGCCCAGGTCAATCCGAATCTGACGGTGATCGACTTCGAGACCTTTGCAGAGCAAGTGCAGGAAAACTTCAACCAGCAGGCAATGGTCGCAGACCTGACTTCGGTATTTGGGTTGCTGGCTCTGGTGCTGGCTTCGATCGGCCTTTATGGCGTGACAGCGTACGCCGTGGCGCGGCGGACCGGTGAGATCGGCATTCGCATGGCGCTGGGGGCGGATCGAATGGATGTTTTGCGCCTGGTGTTACGAGGCGCATTTCTGCTGGTTGGAGTGGGACTGGCGATCGGCGTCGTCTTCACCATGCTGGTCGGCCGGTTCATGGCGAGCCAGTTGTTTGGCGTCAAGGCCTACGACCCTGCCATCTTATTAATCACGACGATAATCCTGGGGGCGGCAGCGCTAATTGCGTCAGTGATCCCGGCACAGCGCGCGGCGAGTATCGAACCGATGCAGGCGCTGAGGACGGAATGAAATGTGACTAACTTGGCCGCTTTTTCAGAATTCGCCGGAGATCGCGCGCGGCTTCCTGAACGTCAAGCAATTCGAGCGCATGGGCGTTCACTTCTTCAGGGTTTTTGAAGTGCCCCAGCTCGATTTCGCGCTTGATTCGCTGTTCGCTGGTCTGATCAACAGAGACATTCATACCAAGGTCTACGACAGGTCTGCGACCTACAGACTGGATCGAGTTGGGCTACTTATTCCGCGCCTTTACCTTGAACCAGATCGGCGAGCCTTCAAAGCCAAAGGCTTCCCGAATCTGGTTCTCGAGGAAGCGCTCAAAAGAGAAGTGTAGTTTCACATGCCGGTCGGTGAACAGCACAAACGTGGGCGGAGCCACAGCGGCCTGCGTCATGTAGAGGATGCGAACCCGCTTGGACAGCGGGACTCCGGCGCGCTGGAAGTCGACGCGTTCCAGGAAGCGATTCATCTGGCCCGTGGTCACGCGCTTGCGCCGCTCATTGGCGACGCGGATGGCAGTGTCGAGCACGCGGTTAAGGCTGCGGCTGTCCTTCTGTGCCTTGACCGCCGAGACAAAGACGATTGGCGCGTAGTCAAGATACTTGAGCACGTTGCGGACCTGGCTCTCGAAAATCTTGAGGTCCGCTGGAGGCTTGCCATCGGTGCGGCCGGTTGTGACCAGATCCCATTTATTGACGACAATCACCACCGACCGGCCGCTCTCGTGCGCGTAGCCGCCAATCGTCGCGTCGGAGGCGGTGACACCTTCGGTGGCATCAATCATCAGGAGAGAAACATCGGCGGCCTCAAGATGGCGGCGCGCCATGATGACCGACAGCTTTTCCGCCATCAGCTCCGTCTTGCCCTTGCGGCGAATGCCGGCCGTATCGATGATGCGAAGTTGCTGACCCTGGTAGTCGATCACCTCGTCAATCGCGTCGCGAGTGGTCCCCGCGATGGGCGAAACAATGGCGCGGGTGGTTCCCGAGAGTGCATTCAGCAGCGTGGACTTCCCGACATTCGGTCGGCCAATAATGGCCACGCGCGTTTCGTGCTGCTGGTACTCGCCGTGCGTCCGATGCACCGCTTCCTGGGTGCCATCTTCGACGGCAGATTCTTCTCCGGACGCGTCTTGTATGGCTGCATCTTCGACTGGTCCATCGTTGAAGGGCAGGACAGCAAAGACCTCCTCCAGCAACTCGCCGATATTGTGTCCATGCTCAGCCGAGATGGCGATGAGGTTCCTGATACCAAGCTGGCGGAAGTTCTCAGCTGCGGCGTCGAGCGCCTCAACATCAATCTTGTTCACAGCTAGAAAGAGCGGCTTGCCGGAGCGGATTAGCAGGCGGGCGAGATCAAGATCGGGCGAGGCCAACTCTGTGCGCCCATCGACCACCATCACGATGGCGTCGGCTTCCTGTACGGCGACCTGGGCTTGACGGAAAATCTCTGCCGGAATGAGCGCTTCATCGTCGGGGATGATGCCGCCCGTATCCACGATCCGCGCAGTGCGGCCGGACCATTCGACTTCTCCGTAGATGCGGTCGCGCGTAATGCCAGGCTCGTCTCCCACAATCGAGCGACGTGAACCGGTGAGGCGATTGAAGAGAGTCGACTTCCCGACGTTGGGACGCCCAACGATAGCAAATACAGGCTGTCCGTCTCCGCTGTGTCCGGATTCCCTAATTCGCGACTTCCTGCTATTGGATTTTTTCAACGTGCTTGCCGACCTGACAGGGATGAGATTCGTCCCTCAACGGCAAATGCCGCAAATGTGGACTGTGATGGGGGCGATGGTATGCCCTTCATGATTCTATCGTGCGAAGGGGTTCAACGGCCCCTTAACGGACTCAGTACGGAGAACGGTACTCCTGTGCTGAAGCAGGGGCGAGATCCGACTTTTTCACAGCATACCGGATATCCTTAAGAAGCTTACTTGAGGGAAATTCGCCCTGTCCTCCACTACCCAAACCGCGTTGCCCTCGCTTTACGACTTCTTCGCTCCCGGCGGGGTGCTCTCGCGTTCGAGTCTGCCCTATGAGTTTCGCCGCGGCCAGCTGGAGATGGCGCAGGCGGTCGAGCGCTCTCTCGATGAAAATCGCCACCTGATCGTCGAGGCGGGAACCGGCACCGGCAAGACGCTGGCCTATCTTTTGCCCGCCCTGCGCTCGGGGCGACGTGTGATTATCTCCACCGGCACCAAAAATCTCCAGGAGCAGCTCTTCTTCAAGGACATTCCCTTCCTCGAGTCCCTGCTGGGGCCGTTGCGCGTCTGCTACATGAAGGGCCGCGCGAATTACGTCTGCCGCCACAAGCTTTACGCCCTGCGAAGCCAGCCCATTCTTTCCGGCCTCGAAGAAATCTCGCAATACCAGGCCATCGCCGAGTGGGAAAAGACGACCGAGACCGGGGACCGCGCCGAGATCGACAATCTGCCCGAGACCAGCCAGCTTTGGGCCAAGCTTGATGCGCGCAGCGACGCCTGCCTGGGGCAGAGTTGTCCGGACTACGAGCGCTGCTTCATCACGGAAATGCGGCGCAAGGCGGCGGAGAGCGATGTGATCATCGTGAACCACCATCTGTTCTTCGCCGATCTCGCCATCAAGCAGCATGCCGGAGCCGCGCCTGACGCAGGCGTTCTGCCGGATGCAGGAATCGTCATCTTTGACGAAGCGCATGAGCTGGAAGATGTGGCCTCGAGTTTCTTCGGCATCAGCCTGAGCAACATTCGGTTTGAGGAATTAGCACGCGATCTCGAGACGATGCTGCGCGCGAAGCAAGCGCTGAATGCAAGTATCACCAGTGCGGCACAGACCGCGCGCGAGCGGGCGCGGATGTTCTTCGCAGCGCTGCCTCGGGGGTCGGGCAACCGTGGATCGGGGAGCGAAGGCCGCATGCCATTCCTCAATCGTGAGGAGTTTCTGGAGACGCAGGGTGATTTGTACCTGGGCCTGCTGAATGCGCTGCATCGACTGGAGGGCGAGTTGGAGCGCGTGCGCGGGGTGGAAGAAACTCTGCCGCTGCGCAAGCGCGCCGCCGATATTCGCGAGCAGCTGAAGTTTTTACTAGAAGCAGGCGACAGAAATACAGTTTTCTGGCTGGAGCGGCGCGGCGGCAGAGGACACGGCTCTGCACCAGTGACGTATTTGCAGGCCACGCCCATCGATGTGTCGGAGTTGTTGGGCGAGCTGCTCTTCGAGAATTTTCCTAGCGTCGTACTCACCTCGGCCACGCTCACCGTGCAGGGTGGATTCGCCCACATCCGCAAGCGGCTAGGTATGAACGACGCGCACGAGCTGGTCGTGCCCTCGCACTTCCGCTACGGCGACCAGGCGCTGCTCTACCTGCCGCAGGATATGCCTGATCCTCGCGACGCGAACTTCCAGGAGGAGGCCGCGAAACGCATCCGCTGCATGCTCGACATCACGCGTGGCCGCGCATTCTGCCTCTTTACCAGCTATCAGCAGATGCACGATTTGTATGAGCGCCTGCTGGTCGAGGTGGGCTACCCGCTGTTGTTGCAGGGCAAGGCTCCTCGCAAAGCGCTGCTTGAGGAATTTCGCGAGACACCGAACGCCGTTCTCTTTGGCACGTCGAGCTTCTGGCAGGGCGTCGACGTGCAGGGAGAGGCTCTGAGCTGCGTGATCGTGGACCGGCTGCCCTTTGCCGTTCCCTCTGATCCGGTCGTGCAGGCGCGGATGCGCGCGATTGAAGAAGGCGGCGGTAATGCATTCTTCGAGTACCAGGTACCCTCGGCTGTCATCACCCTAAAACAAGGCTTCGGACGACTCATTCGCTCGCTCGACGACCGCGGCGTGCTGATGTTGCTCGATCCTCGCATCCAGCGGCGGCGCTATGGGCGGGTCTTTATCGAGAGCCTGCCGCCGTATCGCATCACTCAGGACATCACTGCCGTCGAGGCATTCTTCGCGAGCAAGTGACTGATAACATTGCAGTGGAAATGGCGCGTAATCTCTACATTCTGGCTGCAACCTTGCTGCTCTTCGCGCTTGTCTCCTGTGGCATGACTCTGCTAAGTCCGACTCTTCAACCCGGCATTCCCGGGAACGGCTCGCTGTGGAAGACTACGGCGCTCTTCCTCTTGCTTGGAGGGCTGATTGTCGCATTATTGGGAGTCATGACGGCGATGTTCGAGCAGGTCGACCGCCGCGCGGAAGAGCGTCGCCAGCGCGAGCGCGCAAAGCGCAAGCCCGGTTACTGAGGCTTCCGGAAGCTACAATAGAAAACAAGGCGAATTTGCCCGAGAGAGCTAAGCAAAAAATGTATGAAGTTACCGTGGAGCGCGAATTTTCCTCCGGACACTACCTGAGGAATTATCGCGGCAAGTGCGAAAATCCGCATGGGCACAACTACAAGGTCCGCATTACCCTGCGCGGCGAAACGCTGGACGTGTCTGGATTGCTTCTCGACTTCAAGGATCTGAAGCACGTGATGCGGCCAGTCATCGACCGCCTCGACCATCATATGTTGAACGATCTTGAACCATTTACCGAGATCAATCCATCGGCCGAAAATCTGGCTCGCTATTTTTACGACGAGACGAACCAGCAGCTCAGCGAAATGACAGCCGGCCGCGTGCGCGTGAAGGACTGCACGATTTACGAGACCGACACCACTACTGCTACTTACTACGAGTAGTCCCTTGTTTCTCATCGAAATCTATAAATCCGTGCAGGGCGAATCGAGCTTCGCCGGCCTTCCGTGCATCTTCGTGCGCCTCGCTGGCTGCAATCTGCGCTGTTCCTGGTGCGACTCCGAATACACCTTCACTGGCGGCTACAAGCTCACTGAGGACGAAGTTGTAGCCCAGATCGAGAAGCTCGCCCCGGTAAAGCTGGTTGAGTTCACAGGCGGAGAGCCCCTGCTGCAGGAGCGCGAGTTGATTCCGCTGATCGAACGATTGTTAGGTACGGGATACGAGTTGATGATCGAGACCAGCGGCGAGCGGCCCGTCGAGAATGTGCCTAAAGCAGTCCACAAGATTATCGACGTCAAGTGCCCCGGCTCGGGCGAGGCCGGACGCTTTCGCATGACCAATCTGGCATCGCTGACCGAGCGGGACGAATTGAAGTTCGTCATCACCAATCGCGACGACTACGAATTCGCCCGCGACTTCATCCGCACCAATGCGCTGGAATCGCGTGGCGCGCAGCTTCTGCTTTCACCGGCATTCTCAAAGACGCCGTCACTTGAGCGCAGCACCGCGAACTGTCTGCTCGATCCTCGCGAATTGGTCGAATGGATGCTGGTCGACGGCCTGAACGCACGTCTCAGCCTGCAGATTCACAAGTATATCTGGGAGCCGCAGAAAAAGGGAGTCTAATTCAGTCTGCGATGCTGTACTGCAGATAAGGCCGGGAGATTTTGAGAATCTTGTCGTTGCTCAGCTCGGTCAGGTGGTCGTCGGGGTTTGTAATGGGAGTGAACTCAACATCGACCTTCACATACGGACACAGTCTGTACACATAAGTCCGTTGAGTCCGCGAGGAAAGGCCACCTTCCTCGGTAAAAACCGTGAGCAGGTCCGCTCGCGTCATCCCTGCCTTGATTGAGCCCACGGCCTCAATCACAGCTGCGATTGAGTTGGTGAGGGGAGAATTCGCCGCGAACGCTCTCTCCTCGGTGATAGAGGGAGTAGTCGGAACCGGAGACCCTGGTTGTTGCCCAAATAGGGCGCTGCCTACAAACAGCAAAAGGCTTAGATAAAGAGCTCTACGGTGAAACATGCTCGCTCCTCTGCTCATCTTATGAGCACCCACTTGAGCCATTTCAGTGCATCGCGTTCAGATATTTATCGAACGGAATCTCGAAATAAAACAGCTCCTTGCCATCCGCGCCGCGCAGTTCTTTCAGGTGCAGCTTGGCTCCGCGTAATGGGTCACTGCCCAATCCCTGCATGTCATAAAAAAGAAAGCCGGCGCGTGTGGCGTGGGGCTCGACGGCGATCGATGCATATTCAAACTCTGAGAAATCCTGCTCGATCTTGGAGTCCGGTGTCTTGGCTTTTCCGCTGATTGGAGGCAGAGGCGCGGGCATGGGAATCTTTCTGCCCGCATTGCCGACGTGCGTCATACGGCGTTCGACGTCCTCCGGCTCGGCGGCGGGAATCGTATCACCGGCTGCGCTGATAAAGTGAATCCGCGCGTCAACCAGCGAGATGGGCCGGTCGCCGTTGTTGGTTACGATGAGCCGGATGGGCATGAAACCGTTCTTCAGGTAGTCGATGCGAAAGATGCTTTCCTTCTCTTTTGTGTCGAAGGGCTCAGCTGCGATCACCACATGATCATCAGGATGTGCGTCAAACGCCGCGTAGGTCGAGGCGTCCTTGGCCTGCGGCAAAGGGTGGTCGGAAGCCGGAAGCGCTGCCGCCGTGAACGAGAGAGCGAGTGCGAGAGAAAACAGAGAAGGCAAGCGCATATTCTTCCGCACGATTATCATCTTCGGTTAAGACTTCAGTAAAGTGAGATTCGTAAGCGCATGCTCGTTCTGTACAGCCTCGCGTTGTTCCTCGCCCTGGTCGTGGCTGCGCCCTGGTGGCTTTTCCGGATGGCCACCAGCGGCAAGTATCGCGAGGGTCTTACGGAACGCCTGGGCAGAGTGCCGAAGCGAGTGTCGTCGACCGGCGATGAGCCGGTGATCTGGGTGCATGCTGTCTCCGTCGGCGAGGTACTGGCCGCCAGCCGGCTGATTGAAGAATTGTCCTCGCGCGCGCAAGGATGGCGTGTAGTGGTTTCAACTACAACGCGGACTGGCCAGAAGATCGCGCGAGAACGCTTCAGCGCCGATCGTGTCTTCTATTTCCCGCTGGATTTTGCCTTCGCTGTTCGAGCCTGGCTACGGGCACTGCGGCCCCGCATGGTGGTGCTGCTTGAGACCGAGTTCTGGCCGCGATACCTCTCCGAGTGCCGCCGCGCAAACATTCCTGTAGCAGTGGTGAATGCGCGCATCTCCGATCGCTCGTGGCCTCGCTATATGCGGCTACGCTTTCTCTGGAAGCAGCTGCTGAACAGCTTTGCGCTCGTGCTGGCGCAGAGCGAACTCGACGCCGCGAGGTTGACCGCGATCGGCGCAGCCAACGTGCGCGTGGGAGGAAACCTGAAATTCGGCATTCGCGTGGAGAAGCAGGCGGCGGTGACCGAGGCTCTGCGAAAGAACCTGCCGGCCGCCGTCAAAGTGGTCGTCTGTGGCTCGACGCTCGCAGGCGAGGAAGAGGTGCTCCTCAATGCTTTGCCACCCGATGTGGTCATTATTCTCGCGCCTCGTCACCCGGAGCGATTCAGTGCGGTCGAGAATTTGCTGTTGCAACGCAAAGCCCCGTACCTACTGCGTTCCAAATGGCTGGAGTCACCAACTCCCATTCTGGGTGGCACAGTCTTTTTGCTCGATTCGATTGGTGAGCTGGCCGCAGTCTATTCGCTGGCCAATCTGGCCTTCGTGGGTGGCGGTCTCCTCTGGCCGGGAGGCCACAATCCGCTGGAGCCGGCACAATTCGGCTTGCCCGTAGTGATCGGGCCGAACTATCAGAATTTCCGCGACATCGTGGGTCGGCTGTCTCACGCGGACGCGATTGCAGTGGTCGATCTTCAGGAGTTGCAGGACACATTTCAGCGGCTTTTGACCGACGAGTACGGCGCGCGTGAGATGGGTGAGCGAGGGCGTAAGGTCTTCGAGGGAGAAGCCGGAGCCACCGAAACTGCGGTGAATGCGCTGCTGGCAATCGTTGGGGTGCGCCGTTGAGCCGGACGATCTTGATGCCCCTCGTGCCACTTTACGCAGCCGCGATTGGCATCAAGAATTTCTCTTACCAACAGGGCTGGCGCCAACCGAAGCGCCTCGGATGGCCGGTCATCAGCATAGGCAATCTGTCTGTGGGCGGTGCCGGGAAGACGCCTGTAGTAATCCGTCTCGCGCAGTTGCTTGCCGAGCAGGGCTGTAGCGTTGATGTGCTCTCCCGGGGCTATGGTCGCAGCGCACGGAACACAGCACGCGTGGACGCGGAAGGCTCTGCCGAGCAGTATGGCGACGAGCCGATTCTGATTGCGCGCAACGCACGCGTTCCGGTCTACGTCGGAGCGGCCCGCTACGAGGCTGGAGCGCTCGCAGAGCGTGAGCAACTCAAACCCGGCATACATCTCCCCGGCATACATTTGCTCGACGACGGCTTCCAACATCGCCAGCTCGCGCGCGACGTGGATATAGTCGTCCTCCACCGCAGCGATTTCAACGAGCGGTTGCTGCCGTCGGGACGCCTGCGCGAGCCGCTGACGGCGCTCAAGCGCGCCTCGGTCATTGTGCTCCGCGGCGAGGACAAGCACCTTGAAGACGAGCTCAGAAAACGCAGCATCGACGCCCCAATCTGGATCCAGCATCGTCGCCTCGTGGTCGAGCCCCTGGCCCGCGTCATCGCATTTTGCGCGATCGCCCGCCCGGAGGAGTTTTTTTCTGCACTGCGCGCCAGCGGCGTAGAGCTCGTCGCGACTTCTCAACATCGAGATCACCACGCATACACCGGCTCCAACCTCGAGCAGCTGATCCAGCTCCGCGACACGCATCGGGCAGAGAGCTTTGTCACAACGGAAAAAGACTGGGTGCGCATGAGCGCGGAGCAGAGAGCGCGTCTGGCGCCTTTGAACGTCGCGCGGCTCGAGGTTGTGTTCGAGAATGAGACAGCTGTGACCGCCCAATTACTCAGCCTGCTTGTGAGAAAATAAAGGCATTGCCTCCAGCAGAAAAGCAGTTACGTGTGCTCATCGTGCGGCTCGGCGCGATGGGAGATATTCTCCATGCCTTACCGGCGATCACAGCACTGCGCGCGGCGCATGCAGAGTGGTTTCTGGGCTGGGCGGTCGAGCCCCAGTGGCGCGGACTGCTCTCCGCAGGTGATTATGACAAACGCGGTCCGCAAATGCCGATAGCAGATGCGATCCATTCCGTGGCGGCCAAGCAGTGGGCGCGATCGCCGCTCAGCGCGCTGCCCGACATCCGCCGCGTGCGTCGCGAGCTGCGCGAAGCGCGGTACGACGTCTGCGTGGATCTGCAAGGCGCGGTGCGCTCCGCCGTGATCGCCCGGTGGGCGCATGCCTCGCGTTTGATTGGCGAAGATAAACCTCGGGAGCACGCGGCACGGTGGTTCTTCAGCGAGCGCGTGGAGACGCAGGGAGTGCATGTGATCGAACAGGCAATCGAGGTTGCAAACGCCGTGGCTGGCGAATCGCTGCCGGTCATGCTGCCATCGCTTCCCACGGATGCAGGCGCAGAACGCGAGGCCATAGGCATCGCACAACCTTTTGTCCTCATCAGTCCTGGAGCAGGCTGGGGCGCAAAGCGCTGGCCCATTGAGCGCTACGCCGCAGTCGCGCGTCAGCTTTGTGAGACGGGATACCACGTGATCATCAACGCTGGGCCGAGCGAGGAGTCCATCGCCAACCAGCTTATATTTCTGCTCGACGGTGTGGGCGGTGTGACGATGTTGCAGCCCACACTCACGGAACTCATCGCGATCACACGCAAGTCGTCGCTTGTCATCGCCGGCGACACCGGCCCGCTTCATCTGGCTTCCGCATTGGGTAAACCGGTAGTAGGGATATTCGGCCCCACCGATCCCGCGCGCAACGGGCCCTTCGGGGGCAACTTCAGGGTGCTTCGGCATCCGGAGAGCAAACGCGATCACGCGCGTCATGCCGCGCCGGAGGCGGGCCTATTGACGATCACCCCCGAAGCTGTATTGAGCAATGCGATGGAATTGCTGAAGGAGACGGCGTAGATGGCGAGCGGTTGGAGCAGGATCGCCAGGCGCATCCGCGTGCCTCTGGGCTTTGCCTTTGCAGCGGTCTATCTCTGGCTGGCGCGGCCCACGCCGATATTCATGGCGCTAAGTCTAGTTCTTGTAATTCCCGGAATCTGGCTGCGCGCCTACGCCTCGGGATACGTCAAAAAGAATGCGGAGCTAACCATGACCGGACCATACGCATTCACGCGCAATCCGCTTTACCTGGGTTCCATGCTGATTGCCTTTGGCTTTGCCCTGGCCTCGCGCAGTATTTGGATTGCGCTGGCGCTGGCAGTGCTCTTCGCCGTTATTTATATTCCGGTGATCCGGTCGGAAGAAGCGTTTTTGCGTTCGAAGTTTGACGGTTTCGATACCTATGCGGCGCGGGTTCCCCGCCTGTTGCCGCGCCTCGTTCCGGCGCCTGTCGATAAGGGTGAGCGAGGCAGTTTTTCTGCGGACCTTTATCGAAAGCACCGCGAGTACAATGCACTGATGGGCGCGGCGGCGATCTATGCCGCTCTCGCGTTGCGAATTCATTTTTTACCTTAAGCGCGGCAGCTTCGCGTAGTGAGTATCAGATTGATTTGGCATCATAGAGTGTTTCCCAGTTTTACTTGTCTGATATTGCTGGCAACTCTTAATGCGGAGACGCCCCAGGCGCCTCCGCCCCTACGCGCTCCGCGTGCAGGTTTCGCTATTCCAGCAAAACAAACCCTAAACTACGCCGTTGACTGGCGGGTGTTTCCGGCGGGAGTGGTAGCATTTCACCAGGAAGCTGAGGGCGATCAGCAGCGGGTCTCAGTCACTGCCGACACCGTGGGCGCGGTGAATCTGCTGTTTCGTGTCAGCGATCGGTTCCAGTCGTCATTCAGCCGAACGACGGGCTGCTCCGAAGGGTTTTCAAAGCAGATCGTCGAGGGCCGGCGTCAGGTGAATGGCGATCTAAAGTTCAACTACGCTCAGAGCAAGGCAATCTACAGCGAAAAGAATCTTGTCTCGGGAATCAGCAAACATCAGGAAGCGGAGATTCCATCGTGCGTGACAGACTCGCTCTCGGCGATTTTTTACGCAGCTTCGCAGCCCATGACCGTTGGCCAGAGCTTTCAGCTGCCGCTTGGCGACACGATGAAAACCATCCCCGTCACGATGAAGGTAGAAGGCCGTGAAGAGGTGCGCACGCCCGCCGGAACCTTCCAGACCCTCCGTGTTGAGCCAACTGCGGATGCGGGCGTTGTCAAGAATCGCGGCAACATCTGGATCTGGTATACGGACGATGACCGGCGCATGCCGGTGCAGATGCGCGCCCGCTTCTTCTGGGGCACAATCACCTTCCGCCTGACTTCGGTTGAGCAGAAATAGGGCGTCCCCGTGGTCTCCACGAATGGTCCTCGTTCGTGGGGTGGCAACTACTGGATTCGATACCGTTCGCGCATCAGCCGCTGCAGTCGCGGCCTGTAGATCAGATCGTAGGCGAGTTCCTTGTCAGGAAACATGGCGAGCGCGGCGCGCCGGCTGTCGGCCACCATCTCGGATGCCTCATCGATGGTCAGCGAACTGTCCTGCCCGATGACCGACATGACCATGTCCATCATCATTTGTAGGCGTCGCAATTTGCGCTGCTCTTCTTTCAGTTCCTCGGGGCTTTGCTTCGGAGTGCTTTCAGAAGAGGGTTTGTCAGGTAAGGGGTTAAAAGACGGATGGGGAAGATCCGCGGAGCTTGCCGTGTCATGTGAGCCCATGTACTCAATTTCCTCCCTTGCGAGGCATCGTACAATGGTCTGGACGCTGGCGGGCGGAAAAAGATTCTCAGCCTGTGGATCAGCGGGGCAGATGCGTCAAATCAGTACACATGGGTCTTGGGTCTCGGTTCTCAGGGCCTCGTCGCCACCCAAGGCTGGGCAGCGACGTGCCGTCCGTCAAGATAAACGCTGGTGAGACCAAGCATATCCGTGCGTTGGTGGCCACGTTGCCGCTCGCAGCTCCTCCAGCACTTCATGCCGGGGATGGCCGTAGAAATTGCGTCGCCCGACCGAAATGGCCGACCAGGAAGGAGAGACGGCGGCCAGAAACGCGGGCGTCGTCGACGTTTTGCTGCCGTGGTGCCCCACGTTCACTAGATAGGACTTAAGGCCGCCAGTGGCAATCATGCGCGCCTCACTGGGCGCCTCCGCATCGCCTTTGAGCAGGGCTGAAGTATTTCCCTAACTCACGCGCAGCACCAGCGAATCGTTGATGGCCGGCGCGTTGCCAGGCTGATAATTACGCTCAGGCGAAAGCGGGCAGGGAATGCAGACGCACATCGATCTGCTGGCTATGCTCCTCATGCGTCTTGGTTGAGAAAGGAGTGGTCGAGACCACACTGCGCGCCGGACCAAGCCGAACTACTTCCCCTCCATCATTCGCGGCATATTGTCCGCCAGCACACAACTCTTTTTGCGGATTGATCGCTGGCGCAATCTCGAACAGAAAGTTCCCAGCAGTACATAAACCGGCCCTACCGACGGCCAGGCAAGACGTGGGACGCGCTGACACGCAAATGCGGATACGCAAGCAACCCCAGCAGCGAAACCAGAAGCAATCCGGGCAGGCACCACCAGAAACGCGAAAAGAATTCCGACCGTGAAACAGACCGCATCGAAGAGCGGGGGAGCGATCAGGAAGTGTTCGGCTGCTCTCGCGGTTGCCTGCGCCGCCGACGGCACAGCCGCCGCCTGTGACCTTGCCGGAATGGTCGCGGTAACCATCTAAGACGATCACCGCGAACTGCGCATGGATAAACCTAACTTAACGAGAGCATGGCCACGCTTTCCAGGTGGAAGGTCTGTGGAAACAGGTCCACCATGTACATGGTCTTGAGGTGATAGCCCGAGTCTAGCAGCGATTTCAGATCGCGCGACAAAGTCGCCGGATCGCACGAAACGTAAGTAATGTGCTCGGGACGAATCTCACCTAACAACGCCGTGACCTCCTTTCCCAAACCGGCTCGAGGAGGATCGACAACGACGAAATCCGGCTTTAGCTGTCTGCTCCCAAGCGCGCGACGCAGAAAATCGAGTGTGCTCGAAGCCACCACCCGGTGCAGGCCATCATTGAGATTCCGCCGCAAATCGCGGACGGAGCTGGGAGCCGATTCGACGGCTACCACACGCTCAAAACACGGGGCCAAAGCGCTGGCAAACAGACCCACTCCAGCGTAAAGATCCCAGGCGACTGCCCCGGATTGGCCCGCGACAACTAACTCCACAAGCGCATCGATGAGAAAACGATTCACCTGAAAGAACGATCCCAAGCTCACGTGATAATTTCGATCGGCAGAGTGATAGATAAGCGCTTGCTCGCCTATCTGCGCGAGTACTGCGTCGCGTTGCTTGCCGCGTTCCGAAGATAAGACAGCAGCGCCGGAGATCTGCGGGACTTGATCGACCAATTGCGGCCACAGCCGCTGAAGCTCCTCCTTCACTGCATTTGCCCCATGGCTGCTCCAGAGCGTAATCAGGATCGAGCCCTGCTCCGCATTCGTGAAGAATGCAATCTCTTCGAAATACTCGCCGAGCTGCCACTGTTTTACGAATCTCAGGAATACTTTAAGCGCCTCCCCCAGAACAGGCGCTGAGATCGGGCACACATCCACCGCCAGATTCACGTGCGATCCAGGCTTCTTGTAGCAAAGCATCGAGGAGCCACGATCGACATGTAAACGAATCCGATTCCGGTAGCCGAGCGCCTCGCCTTGCACAATCGCTATCGCGGGGATCTCCTTCAGATGCGCGCGTTCCAATGTCTCACGCAGAATCTGCACCTTCATTTCCAATTGCTGAGCGTAGGTCGCATGCTGATAATGACAACCGCCGCATTCTCCAAAGTACGGACATGGCGGTGAAACTCGTGCCGAAGAAGCCTCGAGCACACCATCGAGCTCCGCACTGGCATAACTCGCGCGATCTTCTGTAACATGCGCTTCGACCACCTCACCCGGCAGGGTGAATGGGACAAAGACAGCCTTCCCATCGGCGCGCGCCAGTCCCGACCCGCCGTAGATAGCTTTTTCAATGCACAGTTTCATCCCTGGCTCATGTAAAACAGGCTCAAGCGTGGCAGTCCATATTTTTCGAGCAGACGTTTGTGCAGAAATTGCTGCTCCACCTGACGAATCTGCGCCGTTTGCATGCGTCCGCGATAAGGTGCCAGCTCGCGGGTGCTCTCCTCGCGCATCGCTACCAGATCGGCCTCGGCCGTCGTTGCTGTCAACGCACTGAATAGCTTTTCTTCCGTCACCGTCAGACGCCGCTCCAGCTCCTCGAGGTTTGGAGCCGCTGCCTTTACATCCTCGGCCATCCCGCGCAGACTATCAGCAATTGTGTCCGCGATCTCTCGGGCAAGACCAGCGAGCGTGGCCGCGGCCAATTGTGTCGCGCAGTTTTCCAGATGCGCTGTGATCCGCTCCTGCTCGAAGCCCAAAGCTGGTCCGGAGCGCGCTCTCGCAGGCGCCGCGCCGACTGAAGCTTCCTTCATATCCTCAACGGCGGCCATCACTTCCTGCGCGCAGTAGGCAAGTCCATTGACGCGGCGCACACGGGCACGCGACTTGCGCGCGTCATATTTATCGAACGCGGCGTCGATTCCCCGCAGGACGGCTTCCAGCGGAATGCCGGCTTCACGCCAAGTCTCAATCAGCGCCCAATCGAGTGTCGAGAGTAATAGCAGCGATCCGCGGCGGCGCAGAAACTGATCTTCGATTTCCGTGAAGTAGTTGAAGTAGTTGTCCAACTTGATTCAGGCCTTCGTCCGCGCACCATCGCTCGCATGGCTGCGAACCTTCGCGCCCCCGTGCTTCGCGGCCCCATGCTTCGCGGCTACGTTGCGCGCATAGATGAGGCGCAGCCCCTCCAGCGTCAGCGTATCGTTCACCTGTTTGATGTACTTCGATTCATCCGCGATCAGGTGCGCCAGGCCACCCGTTGCCACGCAGGTTGTCTCCGGTCCAAGCTCGGCAATCATGCGCTCAAGAATGCTGTCGACGAGCCCGATATGCCCATAAAACAGGCCAATCTGCAGGTTGTCGACCGTGTTAGTCCCAATCACCTTCGGCGGCCGTTTGATTTCCACCCTGGGCAGGCGCGCCGCACGCGCAAAGAGCGCCTCCGCAGAGATATTCAGCCCCGGAGCAATGGCCCCGCCCAGGAACTCGCCTTTACTGGAGACGACATCGAAGTTTGTTGCCGTGCCAAAATCGACCACGATGCAGGGGCCGCCATACCGTTCAAACGCGCCCACACAGTTCGCAACACGGTCGGCACCCACCTCGCTGGGATTGTCGGTAAGGATCGGAAGTCCCGTCTTTACGCCCGGCTCGATGAAGAGCGGCTTCTGGTGGAAGTATCGCTCGCAGAATTTGCGCAGAATCCAGTCGACCGGCGGAACAACCGAAGCGATAATGATGCCCGTGATTTCGCTACTCTCCACGCCTTCGCCCTGCAGCAGATTGCGGATCAGGATGCCATACTCATCAGCGGTTTGTGCGTGGCGCGTGCTGATGCGCCAGGTGATACGCAACTCACCGGGCAATCCGTTCTGCAAAGGGTAAAGCGCGATCACAGTATTCGTATTGTTTACATTGAGCGCGAGCAGCATGCCGTCACCGGTTCAAATTCGATTTTTGCTCGCGCACACCGCCGGAAAAAACCGTCCGCAGCCCCTCAGGTGTGCGAACCTGCAGAAACCCGCGCGAGTCCAGCCCTTCCGTCACTCCGTCGTAGCCGTCGAGCTCTTCTACATACACCCGCTTGCCACGAATCCACGAAGAGGATCGCTCGAGCCGTGCGAGGATGCTCGCCGTTGCGTGCAGCATATTTCCCTGTGCAGTCAGTGCGGACACCTTGCGGTCCAGCGATTGTAGCAAAGCCAGCAGCAGCTCCTGTCGAGGCCAGTCGCGACCCGTTTCGATAAAGAGCGAAGTGGCAACGTCGCGCAATTCTCGCGGAAATTGCTGCTGATGAACATTAATGCCGATGCCGATCACCAGGTGCCGGATGCGAGTAACTTCGGCATTCAGCTCGCTGAGAATGCCGGCGAATTTGCGGTGCCCAAAGAGCAGATCGTTCGGCCAACGCAGATCAGCCCGGAGCGAGGTGAGTTGTTCGACAGCATCGTGTACGGCTAGACCGGCGGCGAGCGACAGCCACAGCGCATCGGCGGGTACCAGTGGCGGCCGAAGCAGCACGCTCACGTAGAGGCCCGACTCAGGCGGCGATTCCCACCCATGTGCTCCCCGTCCGCGCCCTGCCGTTTGTTCGTCGGCCACGTAAACCATGCCCTCGGGCGCTCCTGCGTCCGCTTCCGCCATCGCATGTGTGTTCGTCGAATGGATAGTTGGGAAGAAGCGCAGCTTGCCGGCGAAGCGAGTCACAGCGAGCGCGCTATCGAGTGCGGCAACGTCGAAGCCGGTTTCAAACGCATGCGCCGCCATATGTTAATAGATCTCCGCTGTGATGCGCATGCTGAGGTCGACGGCCACAGCGGAATGCGTCAGCGCGCCCACAGAAATATAATCCACCCCCGTTTGCGCGTATTTGCGGATGTTGTCGAGCACAATGCCGCCCGAAGCTTCAATCGGAATCTTTCCGCCGCGTTCGTGGATGATGCCCACGGCCTTCTTCACCTCCGAAGGAGTCATATTGTCGAGCAGCACCGACCCCGCGCCGTTGTCGAGCGCCAGCCGCAACTCGTCGAAGCTGCGTACCTCGATATCAATCGTCTGTCCTTCTCCGCGCAACTCACGCGCACGGGCCAATACCTTCTCAATGCCGCCGCCCAGCGAGATATGATTGTTTTTGATAAGAATTCCGTCGGAGAGATCGAGCCGATGGTTCTCTCCGCCTCCGCAACGCACCGCGTATTTGTCCAGCACGCGGAGGCCGGGAACGGTTTTGCGCGTGTCGAGGACCTTTGCGCTCGTGCCCGCGATTGCATCTACGTATTGCCGTGTCAGCGTGGCTATGCCGCTCATGCGTTGCATCAGGTTCAGGATGACTCGCTCGCAGGCCAGAATTACCCGCGCATTGTGGCGAATAACGGCAACAGCCTGGCCTTTCTTCACGCGAACTCCATCGAACATCTCGGGATGGCTGATGACTTCGTAACGGCCGCTGTTACGTTTATCCAGTCGCGCAAAAATATCGAGAAAGCGGGGGATCGAGCCGAGACCGGAGATCACGCAATCCTGCTTGGCGATGACCGTGGCCGAGGCGAGCAGAAGGCGGTCGACTGTAATGGCAGTGGTAACGTCGCTGGTGGCCTTGTCTTCGAGCAACGCTTGCTCCAGAATGGCTTCGATCTTCTTGCTCTTCCACTCCATGTGCTCTCCCGGTCACTACACGAGTTGCTCGAGCCTTTCGATGGCGTCCAGAGTCTCCTGACGCAGCGTGGCGGATTCCAATGCCTGCTTCTTCAATCCTGCGACAACGCTCTCCGGTGCCTTGGCCAGAAAGGCTTCGTTTTGCAGCTGGCGCTCGGCGTTGATCACCGCTTTTTCATACTGCTCCAACTTCTTGCGCAGGCGCTCGCGCTCGACGGGAATGTCGATTTTCTTCTCATACACCAATCCGATCGTGAAGTTTGCTGTGGTTCGAGTGTTTCCTGGGTGCAGGTTCCATAACGCCGGAAAACTGAAGGTGGAAACACGCGCCTGTTTCTCGATAATTGCGACATTGGCCGTGGCGAGTCGTTGAATTTTATCGGATGCTGTAATCTCGGCAGCTGCCAATTCGCGCTCAGGTATCTCCAAATCCTTTCGTAGAGCCCGAATATTGACGATCAGCTCCTGCAACGTGGCCATCTCATTTTCAACGGCGTCGTCCAGCGCCTCATCGAAAGCCTGGGGATAGCGCGACAACGCGATCGACTTCGCCGGTGGTCGCCCACCGTAGACAGCGTGCCACAGTTCTTCGGTGATGAACGGCATAAACGGAGAAAGCAACCGGAGCGCCGCCTCAAACGTCGCGAGCAACGTGGTCAGCGCAGGTCTCACCGCAGATTTGTCAGCCGTTTCACTGAAGTCGAGCCGCAGCTTGACGATCTCCAGGTACCAGTCGCAGAAGTCGCCCCAGAAGAACTGGTAAATGAGATTCGCGGCTTCATCGAATCGATATTCTTCGAGTGCCTTGTTCACACTGGCGGCGGTCCGGTTCAGGCGTGAAACAATCCAGCGTGCCTCGATCGGCGCGCCGGCGTCTGGGCCAAACGAATCGACCAGCGTGTTCGCATCGACATAGATCCCCGCACGGGAGGCCCGGTCCACGTTCATGAAGATGAATCGCGCCGCGTTCCAGATTTTGTTCGCGAAGGCACGATACCCCTCGGTTCGATCCTCGTTGAAAGCAATGTCGCTGCCCGGCGAGGCCATCGCAGCCAGCGTGAATCGCACTGCATCCGTACCGAATTTCTCAACGATCTCGATCGGGTCGATCACGTTGCCCTTGGTCTTCGACATCTTCTGCCGGTCGGCGTCGCGAATCAGCCCGTGGATATACACATCGCGGAAGGGCACGGCGTCTTTCAGCGTGCGCTCGGACCCATCGGGCATCGGCACATCGAGCATGAAGTGGCAGCCGAACATAATCATCCGCGCTACCCAGAAGAAGAGGATGTCAAAGCCTGTGACCAGCTGCTGCGTCGGATAGAAAATATCCAGGTCGCGCGTATGCTGCGGCCAGCCAAATACTGTGCAGGGAAGCAACCCCGACGAAAACCACGTGTCGAGCACATCCCTCTCCTGCGTAATCTCCGCGCTCCCGCAATGCGCGCACTTCTCCGGAGTCTCCCGCGCCACCGTCGTTTGCCTGCACGTCGCGCAGTGCCACGCCGGAATGCGATGCCCCCACCACAATTGCCGCGAGATGCACCAGTCGTAAATGTTCCGCATCCACCCAAAATAATTTTTCGCGTACTGTTCAGGAGTGAACCGAATATAGCCCTGCTCGACGGCGGCGATGGCCTTGTCCGCGAGCGGTTGGATCTTTACGAACCACTGCGTCGACAGGCGAGGCTCGACAACCGTCTTGCTGCGATCGCACTTGCCCACGGAGCTAACATGGTCCTTTACTGCGCCAAGTAAGCCCTGCGCCTCCAGGTCCGCCAGCACGCGCTTGCGCGCCTCATAGCGATCCAAACCCGCGTAAACACCGGCTTCCGCGTTCATGTGTGCCGTCTCATCCATCACCGAGATCGACGGCAACCCATGACGCTGGCCAATCGCAAAATCGTTGGGATCGTGCGCCGGTGTAACTTTCACCGCACCCGTGCCGAACTCTGCGCTCACCCAGCTATCGGTGACAACCGGAATCTCCCGCCCCACCAGCGGCAGCCGCAGGCGCTGGCCATGCAGGTGCTTGTAGCGCTCGTCATCTGGATTCACCGCGACTGCTGTATCGCCCAGCATCGTCTCCGGACGAGTAGTCGCGACAGTCACAAATTTTCCGGGTTCCTCGATTACGGGATAGCGAATCTCCCACAGCTTTCCCTGCTGTTCTTCGTGGACCACTTCAAGATCGCTGATAGCTGTCTGGCAATCCGGGCACCAGTTGACGATGTAAGCGCCGCGATAGATCAGCCCCTGCTCGTACAGCCGCACGAAGGCCTCACGCACGGCACGCGAGAGGTTCTCATCCATCGTGAAGTATTCACGCGCCCAGTCCACACTCGTGCCCAGCCGCTTCATCTGGTCGAGAATCGCGCCGCCGTAGTGCTGCTTCCACTCCCACACACGCTCAACAAAGGCCTGGCGGCCAAGCCCCTGCCGCGTCTTGCCTTCGCTCTTCAACTGGCGCTCGACCATCAACTGCGTGGCAATGCCCGCATGGTCCGTTCCCGGGAGCCACAGCGTCAGGTCGCCGCACATGCGGCGCCAACGCGTCAGGATGTCCATCTCCGTGTGCTCGAACATGTGGCCCATGTGCAGGTTGCCCGTCACATTAGGCGGGGGCAGCAGCATGGTGAAGACGCGGGCCTGCGCGGGGTTTTCCGGCGAGGGCAGATCGAACAGCCGTTCGCTTACCCAATAGGCGGCCCAGCGATCTTCAATCGCGCTGGGATCATAAGCTTTCTGGAGATCCTGGGGCATTCGGGTGAGAAGACAACCCTTTACGATAGCACGGCAAGCGGGCGAAGCCCGGCATTCAACCAGGACCCCAGCTATTCATGCTTGTTCGCAGCTTCTATCGTCTGAAGGCATGTGAGTGAGATTTCGTCGTTCCTTCCTTTGAGTTCCTTCTGAATTCGCTGCAACTTGTCCGCAGACAGTCCGCCACCATCCGCCGTCCCGGCGAGGTCACATAACTCGTTTTGCGTCTCCGGCGGAAATTGTCGAGCCGTGTCGAAGAAGGCGCCCGGGCTTTCGGTGAGGAGGTCAGCGATGAAGCTCCCAAGGCTCTCCGCGACAACTGGGCTATAGCTATCCTTCCCGACCAGCATCAGTGGCTTCAGCACATCCTTATGGCCACGCTCATAAAGGGCTATGAGATAGTCGGCAATCCTTCTGTCGCAGCCGGATTTGATCGCCGAAGTAGTACAGCCGCGTAAATTTTCGATCAGATAGTCGCGATTCTTCCCATAATCCGAGTCGTAAGCCGCGAGCAGGAAGGCTACCTCCACTGACTGCTTATCACTTGCTGTCTTCGGGACGGATCGAAGCTGTTTTACAGTTGTCTTTTTCTCTTCCGGGTCAAGATTGACGAGGCGATGTGGATTGCCGTCCGGCAATAGCCTTGCGACGATATCAGGCTCAACCTGCTGCTGCCCAGCCGCGAAAACCGCCGCAAGCAGGGGTACAGCAAAATGGATACATGCGATCTTCGATCGCGGCCCGGTCATAGACTTTCTGGAGGTCTGGGGCACTTCGGTCAGCAAGACAACCCCTCACAATAGCACGTGCGCAATCCTCGTCGGCTGCATAATTGGAACATGGGCTCGCAACCGGACGACATCCTTGCCCTCTACACCGACGGCGTGACCGAGCAGGAGAATGAGGCGGGCGAAGAATTTTCAGTCGACCGGCTGAACGAATTGATCGTCAGGAAGGAAACGGAGCCCGGAATCGGGCTCGTGGCCGATATTTCCGAGACTGTCTTTACCTTTGCGGGGACGAAGGAGCAGGCGGATGACCTGACCGTCGTCGTCGTGAAGGTTTCATAGCGCAACACAAAGGGCCGCCCGCAGGCGACCCCTCGTCGTAGGCAATGACTCCGCTTAGAACGGATTCACCTTGGCTATGCCCTTCTTCTTCTTGTGTTTGCTCGAAGATTCATCCTTCGAGTCGTATGGAGCCTTCTTGGTTTTGTTACCGCTGGCCGTCGCGCCCGTGTTCACCTGCGCTCCGCCGCTCTTCACATCGTTGATCTGGTTTGGAGCCTCGGCTGGTTTATCGATGGCCGGCAGCGGCTGAGTGTTAGTCGGACCAACGGCCTTCACCACCGGAGTATCGGCCGTATGCACTGTAGCGTCGATCGCATCGCCCTTGGCTCCGATCGCCAGAGGAGCTCCGGTTCCGGCTGCAGGCGCAGCTCCTGCTCCCGGTACAGCTCCAGCGGAAGGCACAGCCGCATTTCCCGCGCCGTTTGGATCGCCCGCACCGGTATCGGCATTCGACGCGTTGCCGCCGCTCGGAATCTCTACCGTGACCGTGCTGCCCGGCGTGCCGGATGAATCGGGCACCGTTTCAAACTTCAGCGGAGTCGCCGGCTGATCCGTACGCGGAGGTGCAGTGCCGTTGCTGATGGCGACTGCCGTGCTATCCGTGCCATTTGGCGATACTCCTGGAATCGGCGTGCCCTTCATGGCGGCCTTGAAAGCTTCAACCGACTGATTGTTTACTTGCGGAGCTAGCGTCGGAGCCGGATCCGTCAGCGAAGGCTCGCCTACACGCGCGGCCTCAATGGTGGAAGGCCCATGCTTCACCAGCATAATAGCCCGATCCTTAAGCTTCACATTTATGCGGCTGCCTTCTTCGGCCTCGCTTTCCGCAAGCTCCTGCGCCGTGGGTTCCGGAACAGGACGCCCCATCGCAATCAGCCGGTCTTTGGCGTCTTCCACATGCGGAGCCATGGGGTACCGGGTGACCACGCGCGCCCATGCAGCGCTGGCGCGATCATCGTACACCTTCACCAGTTGGGCCTTGGCCACCGGCGGAATGTTCATCCGGCTGACCATCTGCGCCTCGGTTGCGTAGGCATCTCCCAGCGTAATAAGGGTCAGGTCGCTGCGGCTGAAGTACGGATAGGTATCGGCAACCGTCTGCAAGCGGGCGATGCTCGCCGCCCAGTTCTCACGCGCCGAGTAAAAGACGCCAATCTCATACTGGCGCTGCGCCTGCACTTCCTGCACGTCCCGCAGCCTCTGTTTCGCCCGCGGAATCAGCGGGGAATCAGGGAAATCCTGGATCATCGTGCGATATTCCTGCTCGGCGTGAACCACGTTCGCCGGGTCGCGGTCGGGCTTTTCCATCTGTTGGAAATAGATGTCGCCCACCTTCATCTGCGCTTCGGCTGCCTCCGGCGTATTGGGGAAAAAGGTGATGAAGTCCTTGTACTCACCCTCGGCTTGCGTCAGTGCTGCCGATCCGCCTTCCTTGTACCAGGTATCCCCGATGGCCAGTTTGGCGCGCATCGCGTACTCAGTTTCGGGATAGGTATTCAGCAGCGTCTGCAGGTCAAGGCGGGCCACGTCGTATTTGCCCTTCTTCATTGCCAGCATGGCCTTGTCGAAGAGTTCCTTATCAGGCTGCTTCGACTTCACATTCGCCAGCGGATTTGCGCTGAGGTCGCCGCCCTCCTTCTTCTTTTTCTTGCCGAGTATCCCGTGAGCCGGAGGCATAAGCGCCACAGACAAGCCGATAACCGCAATCTGGGTAAAAACGCGATTCATAACACCTCAACCATTCCCAACACTCTTGCGTTTCCTGGTGACAGGTGTTGCTGTCGCCAGTCGCTCTAAAATTGTTCCACCGCCGCAAGTTGCGCGGCTTGCAGCAGCTCCCGGGCATCTTGCTCGGGTCGGCCTCCTCCAAACACGGCACTTCCCGCCACCAGTAGTTCCGCTCCAGCTTCGACGACTTGACCGATCGTATCGTGAGCAACGCCGCCGTCTACCTCAATCCTATAGCGAAGACCCAGTTCCTGGCGAAGTTCTTTCAGCCGCCGAATCTTGTTCAGCGAGTAGGGAATAAAGCTTTGTCCGCCGAACCCGGGATTCACACTCATTACCAGCACATGGTGAACCATCCCCAGTACGGGAATCAGCACATCGACCGGAGTCGCCGGGTTAATCACCACCGCGGGCTTCATCCCGTGTTGCGCAATGTGCTCCAGTGTGCGGTGTAGATGTCGGCAGGCCTCGTAGTGGACACTCATCCAGTCGGCTCCCGCATCGGCAAATGACTCGATGAAGTCGTTTGGATTGTCGATCATCATATGGCAGTCGATCGGCAGCTTGGTTACCTTGCGCAGCGATTCCAGCACCGGCGTCCCGATCGTCAGGTTGGGCACAAAATGCCCATCCATCACATCGAAGTGTATGACGGTACCGCCGCCCGCCTCGGCAGCCTGGACCTCATCGGCCAGATGCGCGAAGTCCGCTGACAGAATCGATGGAAGGAGCTCAACCAAGATGAAAAAAGTGTATCAGTTTGACCGGCGTCTCAGTCACCGCCAATCTTTAATGTTGTCATCCGGCTTTGAAATGGTCATCAAGCGAGCGAATCACTTGACTTCTTCTGCGGCATCGCTTACCACAAGATGCGGCACAATGACTCCTGGCGATGGCACCGATCCTTTAACGGCTTTTACCAGGTTGGTGACGATCCTGACGTGTTCGCTTTCGATCCGGGATTGAAGCGTCTCTACGTCTCGGCTGAATCAGGAACTGTATCGGTGTTTCAGGAAGGGAACCAAAATCTGACTCCTCTCGGGCAATTCAATATGCCACATGCCCATACAGTGGCGGTCGATCCAAAGACGCACCTGGTTTATTTCCTTTGGAGAATATCGGCGGCCATCCACTGCTCAGAATCATGCGGCCCAGCGATCTGCTATAGCGAAGTCAACGGGGAGAGGATGAAGTCGAAGGACCTGCTGTTTTGTCGGGAGCCACCAATCCATTTAGGCTTGGAATTTCTAATCCCTAATGGCTAATCCCTGATCCCTGCACCTTCACATCCGCAAACACAAACCCATCCCTCTCAACCACTTCTCCGCTCTCTATAGAAATCGGCCGCCGGAACATCGGCCCAGCATACGCCACCGTATGAAATTCTCCTCGCTCCGCGCATGGATCGACGCCCTTCGGCATGGCCTCCAGCTGCGCCTCATCCAGATCCCTCCCGGCAAACTCTCTCGGCAGCTGCTTCGGATCGACACATACAATCCGCGCCTTCACGCCCGCCGCTAGCATCTCCTGCACCAGCGCCCGCGTCCGCAATCCCCACACCGGAAACACCGGAGTTAGCCCCGATCCCGCCAGCTTGTCTTCCCGGTAGCGGCGCACATCCTCAAGAAACAGATCGCCGAAGGCCATAACCTCAATTCCCTCGGCGACAGCCTGCGCACACGCCTCGCGCATCGACGCCTCATACTGCTCATTTGAACACGGCCACGGCAGCGGAACAGTGATGAGCGGCAGCCCCGCAGCCTCAGCCTGCGCCTCGACCAACTCCCTCCGCGTGCCGTGCATCGCCACGCGATCAAACGCCGCATTCATCGTCGTCAGCAGCCCGGCGATCTCATATTCGCCGCTCTGCCGCAGCAGGTGCAGAGTCCACGCGCTATCCTTGCCACTGCTCCATGAGATCAGTGCCTTCTTCTTCACAATCCAACCCTACGCCCCCACCGCCGCCGTCTCCCCAACCGCCTTTCTCGCCGGAGCCAGCACAATCAGAGCCATCCCAATTATCACCAGCACACCCGATCCGGCCAGAAATCCTGTGCGCATACTCGGCATTTCGAGTCCCTGTATCGACATCGTCACAGCGTGCGCGAAGCTTGACCACGCTGCGAAGGCGATCAGGCTGCGATGCGCCGCCGGATTGCGCGCCGCAATGAGCAGAAACACCCCCAGCATGAAGTACAAGCTCATCATCATGGTGTCGCCCGTATCCGACCCCGCCGGATCCCGCAATGATCCGATCAGCGGATAAATAGCGGCCGAAAATAACAATCCCACCAGAACCAACACAACCTTCAGTGCTCGATTCCGCCACATGGTGTCCTCCCTCTCGACGAACTACTCCTCCCGCCTCTTCAACCGCGGCAGGCAACCGGTCGAGAAAGGATTGGCCAAAAACGTCCCCGGCAGCCCAGAGATAATCACCGTTCCATCAGCATTGAAATGCGCCGACCGGTATTCGCCCTCAGGAAGCTCATTGACCCTCTTCCAGCTTCCTCCGCTGTCCCTGCTGATGTAGACGCCTGTAAGCGCAGTCACCACCTGCCGGCTCGGCCTCGCCGGATCGATCTCGATCCCGTATGCCCGAACATTCGGCCCCGTCTCATCGTCATCTCTGTGATAGATAAACTCGGCATTCGTCAATCTGCCCACCCTGTCCGGGCCCACCGGGACATACACTCCCCAGCACGCCGCCAGATGCAGTCCTCCTACCGTATTGATTCCATGAATCGCTGAATCCGGCTCCACACCCTCAATTTCAATCCACTTCATGGTGCGCAGGTCGAGACGGTAGACCTGATCGCCTGTGCCCACATACAGCGACCCCGGACGAGGGTCGCGCGGACGATCAAATTCCATGGAGAAAATATCCAGGTCGGTCGGAAGCTGCGGAAGCGGCCCATCCTCCACCCACGCCCGATCCCTCAACGCCCCGTCGCGGCCCTTGTGGTAGGCAAAGAGCTGCGGAGCCCCATCGAAGTATCCGTAACCGACAATGAGCTTTTTCCCGTCGGCGGTCATCTTCACGGCAGCCGCCCTTACCGGATCGCCCTCCTTTTTCGGAATGCTCACCGATGGATTTAGGTGCACCCGCGGCCCCTCGATGTAATTCACTACGTCAGGCTTCACCACGGCATCGGACCGACGCGGCTGAGGAATAACCTGGAACGCTCCCTTTTGCGTCGTAACCACAAACTCCGTTCCGCCTGGAGATACAGCTAATCCGTTCCGCAGGCCCTCATCGATTCCCGAATCGAAATATCTGGAATCCAATTGCGCCACTTGAGTCCATGTTTTCCCGCCATTGGTTGATTTCGATATGTACAACGCCCGATCCTTGGCCGGAACCCAGCCGCTTAAATCCGCTGTGAGCCCCCACACAACGTTGCGATTTCTGGCCGCAGGGCTTGGATCGCTGGCCATAACTTCAAGAAAATCGGCCGCGAACGCATGACTTCCCGGTAGGCTCTTCACCTCACGAACCGTGCAACTGTCGGAGTCATTCTTTGCATGGCCCCGATCACTCTGGTCAGAAATCGGCGACGTCATCGCGGGATGATTGACTACCGGACTTGGAAGCAGAGAAACCTGCCCCCACGCCATCATGGGCGCTGCCATGAGCATGACACGGAACTTCGGTATGAACTGCCGCCATCCCGACACTGTGCACCCGATCCGCCCCATGGGGCTAAGCTGCAGCTTAACCTAAGGGCTGGCGGCCGTACTTGCCGCCAACCCTGCTCGCTCGGTGATCCATTCGGCCACACGCTGCTGCACGGGCTCGAGCTCGTGAAGAAAGTGGCGAAGGGAGCGTTGTGCTTGCAATTCCGGCGTCAGCCATTGAATTTCGAGTCGGCATCGATCTGGCGGGACGCAGCGCGGCAGTGGCTCACAGTTGACTCTGACTATGGGGACTAATTCATTCACCTCTGATCCGACTGCGAGGGCAAGCAACCCGATCGTCAACAGCGAAAACCCGAATAGGCAGGTCAGGACGAACAAACTGGCTGACACTAGACCTCCGCATACCAAGCCAATTCCTAACAGCGGTCCGATCGTGTAGGACGGCCAGCCTCGCGGTATCGATGCTTCGTAAGCTCCGCTTGCGATTCCGCCTAATCCTAGCATGATAATCAGCCCGAGCAGCCATCGCGGTATTTTCTTTAGCCGGGCAAACGATTGGAGAGTCGTAGAAATGAGACTCGAAATTGCTCGGGCTATCAGACTGGCTAGGATCGCCAGCGAAGCTTCGTCCCCCGGCAGCCTCAGAGCGACGAAGGGGCACGGCAATTCGGGGATAGGTTGCTCCTTCGCTAGTCGGCGCCATGGCGCGAGGCTTCTTTCCGAAGGCTTTTTGTCCGAACGCTCCGCGGACTTCGTTTGCAGGGCACCGTACACACCGAGAGTAAGAATGGGCCAGAAGAAAAGGAAGATGAAAGCAAAGTTGCGCAGCCACGCAGAATGCGAGAAAAAAGCCCATAGAGTTGCAAAGAACATAACGAAGGGCACCATAGCACTCAGGAAACTCGTAACCGTATCCCGCAGCATGAATGCTACAGTGCCTGGTTCCCGGAGAGCGCTCACTCGGCTTGCCAATAGCACTAGGGCGCAGCAGCAGGACACGATGACGCCGAAGGGGTAGCGCGTCCCCCGCTCCCAATTGTCCAGAATGCTCCCGGCCAGATCCGAGAGAGTGATCCAGGAAGAGGCGGCGGAAAACGCGCCCCAGATTGCTCCGGCGCAGATGAAAACGAAGAAGAGGTCAGCTAGGTGGCGTAGAACGGCTCGGTGGGCGATCCGGGGCATCACTTCGAGTCCCAGGAAAAGGCCGACGATCATGGAGCCCAGCCACACGGCTGCAGCGTGGAAGCCGGCGGCCACAAGAGTAACGAGAAGGGCCAAAAAGAAGGTGGCCACTGCTGTTGGCAGAAGGGCAAACATTAGCACCTTGAGAACGTCTTCAGCGCCTTTTTCCACGGAAGCATCTTCTTCAAGTGAAAGGTAGGGAGTTCCAAGGCTCAGCAATCCGTCCAGTTGCCGGCTGGCTGTTCCCCCTTCCCGAGTGACCGCATCGAAAGCCACAACTCCGCCATGGCTGTGCGCGATCAGTAAGTGACAGGCATCGGGAGCCTCGGAAAAGGCGGCCCGCAGGTGGGTGCGAAGCCCCTCTGCGGCGAATTCGCGCGCATTCATGGAGTTGCTGCCGCTCCAAAGGAATTCGCGGAACTCAATGGCATCGCGGAGTTCAGGATCGACCTTATTGAGCACGCTTTTCCTGAATTCGGACTTCGCCTCAAACCAGAGCGTTTTCTTTTTCGCGGAGTTCAGTATTCGGCACAGGAACCTCCATTGGCCCGAGGCTTCGATGTCCTGTCGTACAACCGAGACGAATCCACGGCCCCATGTTCCATGCACAAGATGCACAATAACGCGACGCTTCACGGTCACCCCGTACATGTAACGGAGTCATTCGCCGCAGGGGGAGCCTTACAGGCATATGGCCGATTGACGAACACGTAGAAACTATAACGTGTGTGATCCGCAACACCAGGAACGTTACGATGATATGCATTATGCTAATGCCGATTCATGAGCGACACATCACGGTCATAAAGACGACTGATCTCCACGGGAATCACCCACGCGGATAATTCAACCCCATTACTAAAGCGCCACTTACACGACCGTGAGCCTTAGCTCTATGTTGCCCTGCGTCGCATTTGAATAGGCACAAACTTTTTCCGACTTATCCACGATGGATTGCACTTGTGCCCTATCCATTCCGGGAACTGTAATCTTGAGTTCCGCTTCAATGTTGAAGCCGTCCCCAATCTTGCCAATGCCCACGCTGGCATCGATAAACGTGTCGTCCGGTATGTGGATCTTTTCGAGGGCTGCAACGTATTTCATCGTGCTGATGAAGCACGCCGAGAATCCCATCGCGAATAGCTGTTCAGGATTGGTTCCCACCCCGCCTGGGCCACCAAACTCTTTCGGCATTGTCAGCTTAACGTCGACGTATCCGTCTGAGGTTCGCGACGTTCCCTGTCGGCCGCCCGTCGATTTTGCGTGTGCGGTATATATAACCTGGTCGAGCTTCATAATTGTCTCCTTTGGTGGGCGCTTACCTGTTTACAGCGTCACTGCGGCCGCAGCAGTTGCAAGCAATTTTACCTAGGGCGTGTTAACAGGCTCTGGGTACGAGGTTATTTCGTCAATGATGGCGACCAATTTCGAATATCGCCACCAGAGGCTGGTTCACCAGTTCATCGTCGGAGCCGCCTTTCTCAGTTACCTCATCGATCGCGACGACATCGTATGGCGCTTCGTCAGGAACGGCTCCACGCCGCGATTGTGGGAGCGCTCTCTTTTCATCGTTGCGACGATCTTGATCGCAGTGGGAGCCGGCCTCTGTACCGGGGCACGTGCCCTTCCTAGGCCAGGCCCGCAATATCGCGGCGAACTCCTGTACGCAATCGGGCTCGGCTCTCTTATGCCTCTTTCAGGATTCATCATTCTCGTTGCCGGCGAATCGCTTCGCATATTGCGTCTCATGCGCCGCCAGACTGACGATCAAGAGAAATTCGATTCCAGTTGGGGAAAAGCGTTCCGCAACGAGGCAACAAAGTGGGGAATCCTCGTCACGATGATCGTCTTCGCGATTACTCTGAAGGACAGAGTCGCGGAAGTTCTTGCTGCAGCCAGCTTCCTCGTTGGATTGCTCTTCAATCTGGCCTTCTTGGGGTAAATTCTGACGTTTGGCGTTAGTTCAACCGTTTAAGAGGTGCGGTATGCCTTCTCCACCCAACCTGCGGGATACCATCCTTAACGCGTGGAAGACTAACAACCGGGTATCCATTTTTCTGGTCGAACATTTGCCCGCCGAACTCTGGGAAGCCACGGTGCCCGGAGCGCCGCGTCGTACCGTCCGGATGATTGCCGGTCACATTCACAATGCTCGGTGTATGTGGATCAAGACGCTCGGCAAGGAGCACGGCATCGCAGTCCCGGAGAGCGTCGATCGGTATAAAGTGACGCCGAAAGGCCTCATTCCGGCTCTGGAGCGTAGTGGCACCGGTGTCCTTAGGCTGCTGGAGTTCGGCTGCGATCACGGAGGAAGCATTCCCCCCTCGTCGGCTTATGTATGGCGCAATCTTCCTCTCGACGTTGGTCACGTTCTGAGCTATTTCGTAGCGCACGAAGGCCATCACCGGGGACAGATCGTGATGCTCGCCCGCCAATCGGGGCATCGTCTGCCGGCGGAGGTCACAGGTGGCCTTTGGCACTGGTTAAAGCGTTCCCGGGAAGTCTAGAAAATAGTTGGCCGACTATTTCCCCAAACCTGCGATACTAGAAATTAAGGACAGATCAAGGCTCGGCTTAGCCGGGCTTTTGCTGTTTTGGGATGGCCCGCAACATTCACAGAATCAATGCCGAAGCAATAAGGCATTTGCTTTCAATGATCGTAGGTAAGGCTTTTGTTTTCTGTCAGATATATTTAAAGCGTTTAGAATGAATTAGGTGGACACGACCTATCGGTTAACCCTTTTAGAATCAATTAGGAGGTGAAACCGGGGGAGGGGGAGGGTACCATCAATGCGCGTCTACCCGAAATTCCTGATCTCCGCGCTCTCACCTGCGCAGTTTCCCGAGCCATCCGTACCGGAGATCGCCTTCCTCGGCCGCTCCAACGTCGGCAAATCGAGCCTGCTGAACGCGCTGCTTGACTCGAAGCAGGCAAAGGTCTCCTCGACCCCCGGCCGCACCCGCTCCATCAACTTCTTCTCGATTACCGACACGCCCCAGCGCCAGCAGCCCCAGATGTATTTCGCCGACCTACCCGGATACGGCTACGCCAAAATCTCCAAATCCATCTCCGCCGAGTGGCCCAAATTCATCGAGCCCTACCTCGCAGAGCGGCCTACACTCTCGCTCTGTCTCTGCCTGGTCGACAGCAACATCCCGCCGCAGCCCTCCGACGCGCAGCTCATCCATTTCCTGAGGAGCATCCAGCGCGATTTCCTGGTCGTCGCCACCAAGGCCGACAAGCTCTCCGGAAACGGCCGCGTCAAAGCGCAATCCTCCCTGCAAAAGGGGCTCGAAACCGACAACCTGCTCTTGTGCTCCGCTAAGACCGGCGCCGGCCTCAAAGACCTCTGGACGGCCATCAACATTGCCGCCAATCCCGCCTAAGGCTCAACCACGTCTCAGTATTTCACCAGGTCGAATACATTTGCCCGTCGGTGCCCACTTCCTGCGAGCCGCTATGCACATCGTCAACGCCCGGTTCCGTCTGGTCGATACTCTGCAATGTGTCGTCGGTTGTCGTCACCCAGGTCTCCGTCGAGTGCGTCATCGGATCCTTGGGAATCACTTTGAGATATCCCGTTTGCACTAGATCGTCGAGCGACTGCGGAGCCTTCTGCTTATCCATCGTGTAGGAGTCGATGGCATTGCGCAGCACGTGCAGGTCTTCCTTGAGCACCGCTTCCTTCGCATTCTTGAGCGACGAAACAAAGCTGGGAATGGCGATGGCCGCCAGCACGCCGATGATCAGCATGACGATCATCAGCTCCACCAGCGTAAAGCCACATTCCTGCGTCGAGTTGTGCCTCAGCCGTCGCACGTCTACCAGTCCTTGTACTTCGTTCCGTCCAACGCTATGTCATCCGACTTCGAATACACATCGAAGACGCTTTGCCCGCCGAAGGAGTCGCTTGTGGGGTCATCCTGCATCGAGCGTAGCCCCCATTCATTCTTGCCCGTCATCGGATCCACCGGAATCCGCCGCAGGAAGCGGACCTTCTTGCCCTGCACATCTACGCCATCGACCAGCGTCTGCAGATCCGGCGGATAGTTCTGACTGTCCACCTTGGTTATGAACGCTTGCCGGTCCGCGGCATCCTTATAGTGATCGATGGCGTCGCGCATCTGCCACAGGTCATAGCGCAGCTCGCGTTCCTTCTCTCGCTTCACCTGGAAGCGCGCGACCGGCACCGCCGCCCCCGCCAGAATGGCTAGAATTGCCACGGTCACAATCAGCTCGACGAGTGTCAGGCCCGCCTCGCTTCGAGTGCCCGCCAGGGTTAGATTTCGCCGCATTTTCCCTATGCCCGCCACGACAACAACATCCACGATCCTAAGGTTGCACCTGGACGATTGCCCGCGAGCCCGTTGCCATCAGCGGCTGCTGCGCGCTGTTACGCACTACCGGACGGGTAATCACCACCGCGGCATCCCCCGGAGCCTTGGCCTGGAAGGTCATCACGCACACCGTACCCGATCCCGTCACGCCATGCGTCCCCGGGGGGCGCGAGGCCGAGATCGCCACATTGCCGCTACCGTCGTCGCGATGCACCAGTGCCACTGCCTGCCCGTCCTGCCCCAGGAAGTTCACTCCCTTGGCTGACGCGTCGCCCAGGTCTACGTTGATCAAGCTCAGCTTCGTCTGGTCGTACTGCAGCTGCATCGGCACCGAGAACACATCAGTCCCGCCGGTCAGACTTACCGCCATCTGGAAAGTCGAACCCACCTTTTTCTGGCTTATCTCCGGAGACAGTTGCAGCTTCACCGGGAGCCCCGTCTCCTGCTGCATGCTGGCAACAGCGGTATTGGCCGCGTTTACAACCGTCGACGACGACTGCGGCGGCACTCCTGGTGCGGAAGTCGGCGCTACGAGCGGCGAGGGAGCGCCTGGGGCTACGGTGGTAGATGCCGCCGGCTTCACCACCGCCGGGCTGGTTGTGTCTTCGTTAGTGTGCCGGAGTTCGATTGAGTTCCCTGTGCCTGTATCGAGTTCGCGCAGGTTTAACGGGCTGAGCATCTCCGCCCGCACCACATGCGGGATCAGTAGGAAGACAATCTCGTCGTCCGAAGTCGTTTTGTCCCGGCTGCTGAATATGTACTTAAGGATCGGCACTGATGCCAGGCCCGGCGTCCCGTTCACCGAATTGGACACCTGCCTCTGCAGGATGCCGCCCAGAATATTCGCCTCACCCTCTTTGAGACGAATCGTCTGATCGACAGTGCGCTGCGTAATAATCGGCTGGTTGATGCCGCCCAGGTTTGCCACGCCGTTCTGTGAAGAAACCTCGATTTTGAGCTTCATCGTCACATCGCGATCATAGTGAACGGTGGGCTTTACGGTGATGTTGACGCCGACGTCCAGATATTGGAACTGCGTATTCACCAGCGAGCTTACGATCGCCGTCGCCGCACCCGTTTGGTAAGACCCGGTAGCGACAGGAAGTTTTTCACCGATCTTCAGCGTGGCTTCCTGTCCATCCGAGGCGCGAATGCGCGGGTTCTGAAGAATCCTGGTGGAGCTGTCAGTGAGCAATAGATTGACCGTTGCCTGTCCGATAGTGACGGCAAAATTCGTCGCATTCAGGTGTGCAAGGCTATTGAGCGTCAGACCGTTGCTTTGATCTGTCGTGGTCGTCGTGGTTGTGCTCGTCGTAGTGGAAGATGAGGAAGAGGAAGAAGAGTTGTTCTGATTGTTATTTGACGCCTGGAAGGCAATGGAGGCTGTCTGCGGCAACTGAATGCCGATCGTACGTTCATAGTTACGGCTCACCTCAAGAACCGCCACATCGACCACAACCTCGGGCTTCGCCTTGTCCAGGTCGCCGATCAACTTCTCGGCGAGCAGCAGCTCATCGGGCGTGCCGCGCATGATGATCGCATTCTGGCTTGCGACTCCATAGATCTTGGCCGTCTGAAACATGTTGCGTAGCGCTGTTTGCAAGTCAGTGAAGTCATTTTGCTGCGCCACGTTCGTCAGGTAGAAGGTCTGCACCGCCTCCTCATCCAGTTCCGTGCGCTTGGCGCGCGTGTTCTGCGCCACAAAAATGGTATTCGGCGTGATCGGCCGCCAGAACGTCCCGGAAATTGTCCCGACAATCCGCAGCGCGTCGTAGAGATCGACGTTCGTCAGGTCTACTTGAATGCGTTTCGAGGTGTATTCCGGATCGAAGAGCACATTGATGCCTGCCATCCGGCCGATTGTCTGGTAGATCACCTTGCTGTCTTCCACCATATGCAGCGTTAAAGGCTCGTGCGAAAGTGGCTTTAGGTGGATAGGTGCGCCAATCCCTCCCAACTGGCTCTCGGTCGCCGTCTGGCCGGATGTCTCCTGAGTCTGAGGGGCAGTCGCTGCCTTGTTCCGCATTGCCTCAATCTCTTGCTGCGCCAGCTCGTTACTGGGGTCGATCTGCAGTGCCCGCATGAACTCGGTCAGCGCCCCCGTCGAGTCGCCCTGATTGCGTAGCTTTTCGCCCTGCTTGACATGAAGATCGGCAGCGGAAAAGCGCAACCGCTCATAGCTCGTCTTGAAGCGGATGTCCTTGGGGGTTTTTTGAAAGGCGCTGTAATAGAGCTCGTAGGCGGCTTCGATGTCGCCCCGGGCCTCGGCCGCCTGCCCCTGCTTATACAGCTTGGAGGCGGATTCTTTGGCCAGCTTCTCGGCCGATTCGGCCTGCACGCGGGGAGAAAAAGTGACCACCGCCAAGACCATGGTCAGACCCAGAGCGGCGAGCGTTCCCCATTTCAAATTACGGTAATTCATCAAACTCCAGCAGGCTGGCTTGCGGTTCGTTTTGGCTTCACAGACGGCGCGCGCCCGCCATAGCGGGGTGCCCCTTAAACTGCTTCTTCTCATCACAAGATGCTGGTCGAGTATAGCATCGCGCCCCGGCGGGATGGGCCGCTCGTCAGATGCCTCCTCGCTGCGTGCTAGCATGAAATCTCAGACCTCCGCCCATGTCCCGGCAATCCGCACATACAGTCACTCAGGGCCCCGCCAAAAACAAACCGCGAGATCCGCTCGCTGCGGGCCAACGCGACGCCGCGGTAAACCGCGCCGCCAGCCATAACTACTTCTTGCTCGACAGATTTGAATGCGGAGTCGCCCTGCGCGGCACCGAAGTTAAATCCATCCGCGAAGGTAAAGCTAACCTGAAGGACGCCTATGGCATCATTAAAGATGGCGAGGCTTTCCTGCTCAATGCCCATATTGGGCCTTATTCCCACGGCAACTTCAGCAACCACGATTCTCTCCGGACACGAAAACTCCTCCTACATCAGGAGGAGATCCGCAAACTAATCGGACAGACGCAGCTCAAGGGACATACGCTCATCCCCACCCGACTCTATTTCCGCAACGGCCGTGTGAAGTGCGAATTGGCCGTCGCCAAAGGCAAGCAGGACTGGGACAAGCGCGAAACCGAGCGCCGCCGCGAAGCCGACCGCGAAGCCCGTGCTGCCATCGCTCACAGCAAGGGTAAATACGCGAAGTGAGAAGCCAAATCCGCATCAAGCTCCCAAATCCACATTCCAAGACAAAGATATGAAAACGGAACTCCTCTTCACGCCCGCCGCAACCGCCCAGACAGAACTCCTCTCCGTTTTCGCCGCCGACAGCTCGACCGGCAAGGAAAAAGACGCGAAGCCGGAAATCGCTCTCCTTACCGCTGACGAAGCCGTCCGGAAGGCTGCGAGTTACGTTCTCACGACCGGCGAATTCAAGGCCGAAGCGAACGAAACGCTCTTGCTCCACGCACCTGAGGGCCTCGCCGCCGCCCGCCTGCTCATCGTCGGGCTTGGCAAGGCTGCCAAAGCCACGCCACACGACCTGCGCAAGGCCGCCGGAGCCGCAGTCCGTTTTGCCAAGCCGCGCGGCATCCGCTCGCTGGTTGTTGCCGCGCCCGGACATCTCGGTACAACCCCAACGATCCGCGCCATCGCCGAAGGCGCCATCGTGGCCGACTTCGACTCCGACACCTACCGCACCGACCGCAAAGACCGCAGCATCCAGTCGCTCTCCATCGTTGTTCCTTCCGGAGTGCATGAGTCAGCGGCGGAAACTGGCCTCCGCGAAGGCGTTATCCTCGCCGAGTCGCAAAACTTTGCACGCACCCTCATCAACGAGCCTGGCAACTTCATGACTCCCACCATCCTCGGTCGGAAAGCTGCCGAGATGGCCGCCGAAAACGGCCTGAAGTGCGAAGTCTACGGTCCCGACATCATCGACGAACTCGGCATGCGTTCCTTTCTGAGCGTCGCCCAAGGTTCAGATGAACCCCCTGCGCTGATCGTGATGACCTACGAGCACGAAGGAACACTTCCCGGCGCCCCTGTTCTCGGCCTGGTCGGCAAAGGCATCACCTTCGACACCGGCGGCATCTCCATCAAACCCGCCGACAGCATGGAGAAAATGAAGTACGACATGGCCGGCGGCGCTGCCATGATCGGAGCCATGCGCGCCATCGCCCAGCTCAAGCCGAACATCAAGGTCATCGGCATCGTCTGCGCCGCTGAAAACATGCCCTCCGGCAAGGCTGTCAAGCCCGGCGACATAACTATCGCCATGTCCGGAAAATCCATTGAGGTCCTCAACACCGACGCCGAGGGGCGCATGGTGCTCGCCGACGGGCTCCACTACGCCAAACAGCTCGGAGCCACCCATCTCATCGACGCGGCCACCTTGACCGGAGCGGTCGCCATCGCTCTCGGCCAGATCAACGCCGGCGTCTTCTCGAACGACGACGAAACCTACCGTCACTTCACTGCCGCCACCGAAACATCGGGCGAGAAATTCTGGCGGCTGCCTCTCGATGACGAGTACCGCGACCAGATCCGCTCTTCCATCGCCGATATCCAGAACACCGGGCTCACCCGCTACGGCGGAGCCATCAACGCAGCCATGTTCCTCAAGGAATTCGTCGGCGACACGCCTTGGCTCCATCTCGACATCGCCGGCATGGCGTGGCAGGACTCGGAGAAGCCCTGGACCGCCAAAGGCCCGACCGGAGTGGCCGTCCGCAGCATCGTCGAATGGGTACGCAGCTACGCCTAACATGAATCCGTATTGCCCCTTAGTCCGCCCTGATCGAAGTCCGAGGGTCCAGACCTCGGACACGGAATGGCTTAAAATCGAACCGTCTGCGGAAACCTCTATGCCTCTCATCCGAGCTTGCAAGAACTGCGACACGAAGAATCGCATCCCCGCCGCGCACCTGGCCGACACCGGCCGCTGCGGAGCCTGCAAGACCGCTCTTCCTCCCATCGACGAGCCTATCCATGCCGATACCGCTCTCTTCGACGACATCATCCAGAATGCCCGCGTGCCGGTCCTCGTCGATTTCTGGGCGGAGTGGTGCGGTCCCTGCCACATGGCCGCTCCAGCGGTCGCCCGCACAGCCGCCGACATGGCCGGTCGTGCCATCATCCTCAAAGTCGACACGGATAAGGAACTACAGCTCTCCGCGCGCTACAACATCCGCGGCATTCCCAACTTCATCGTCTTCGCCGGCGGCAAGCTCGTAAACCAGCAGGCCGGAGTCGTCGGCCACGAACAAATGGAAGCCTGGCTGAAATCTGCCAGTTCCGTGCCCGCGACATGATCAAAGACAGGTAGAATTCCAGTCAAAACACCGGACTTCCCACGAGCATCCTTTCCTCACCAGGAGCGCATTATGCAAAATCGCATCGTTGGCACCACCATGCCGGTTCTGGAATTTCTTCTCGAACCCAACGAGTCCATCATCTCCGAGGCCGGCGAGCTCTCCTGGATGTCGGGCAATGTCCAGATGACCACGCACACGCAGATGGGCGGTGGCGGAGGATTGTTCGGCGCCATCCGCCGCGTCGCCGGTGGCGGCAGTCTCTTCATGACCGAGTACCGTCCCTATGGCGGAACCGGGGAGATTGCATTTGCCACCCGCGTTCCCGGCCACATCGTCCCGGTCGACATCACGAACGGCCGCGAGCTGATGATCCATCGCCACGGCTTTCTCTGCGCCACGCCGCAGATCACGCTCGGTGTCGGCTTTCAGCAATCGCTCGGCGCAGGCATCTTCGGCGGAGACGGCTTCCGGCTCCAGCGGGTCGGCGGTGTCGGCATTGTCTGGATGGAACTTTCCGGCGAGGTCGTCCTTAAGGAGTTGCGCCCGGGAGAAATCATCCGCGTCCATCCCGGCCATGTGGGAGCCTTCGAAGCCACGGTCGCCTTTCAGATCACCACCGTCCCCGGCATCCGCAACATGATCTTCGGGGGAGACGGAATCTTCCTCGCCCAGCTCACCGGCCCCGGCAAGGTCTGGTTGCAAACGCTGCCCATATCACGCCTCGCCCACGCCCTCGTGCCCTACATGCCCTCGCTCGCAGCAGAGCGAACCGAAGGCGGAGTCGTCGGCGGCATCATTGGCTCGGTGCTTGGCGGCCGATAGCTGCCGTGACCGCCGCGCAAAATCAGAAAGGATCACCAAAATCTCAGTGAACAGATCTCGCCTCTGCATCATCGGCTCCTTCGCCGCGCTCGTCCTCGCAGTACCAGCAGCCTCTGCGCAGCTCTCCCCGCAATTCACCGCGGCTCTCGACCGCATCTACAACAAGCATGACTTCGCTTCAGCGTCCTTCGGGCCCGCGCGATGGCTGCACGACGGCACGGAGTACACCACCGTCGAGCCTTCACCCGAATTCCCCAAAGGCGGCCAGGACATCGTTCAGTACGACACCGCGACCGGCAAGAGAACCGTTCTTGTCTCAGCCACAAAGTTGATTCCTGCACCTGGTACGCAGCCACTCCATATCGAGGACTACGCCTGGTCCAAGGACAATCGCCGGCTACTGATCTTCACCAACTCGAAAAAGGTCTGGCGGCTCAATACGCGCGGAGATTACTGGGTCCTCGACCTCGCCAGCGACAAGCTCAAAAAACTTGGTGGGGACACTCCGGAATCCTCCCTCATGTTCGCGAAGTTCTCGCCTGACGCCCGAAGCGTGGCCTTCGTGCGCGCCAACAACATTTACGTGCAGGATTTGGCAACCGGTACCGTGCTGCCGCTGACCACCGACGGATCGGCAACCCTCATCAACGGAACTTCTGACTGGGTGAATGAAGAGGAACTCAAAATCCGCGATGGATTTCGCTGGAGTCCCGACAGCCAGTCGATCGCCTTCTGGCAATTCGACACCACGAGCGTCGGGGAATTCACGCTCATCAATGACACCGCTAAGGAATATCCCCAGACCACGCGCTATCTCTACCCGCAGCCGGGCACAGCTAATTCGTCGGTGCGTGTCGGCGTGGTCTCCGCCCGGGGAGGACCGGTGCGCTGGATGAATCTGCCGGGAGACCCGCGCCAGCATTACATCGCCCGTCTCGACTGGGCCGCAAATTCAAATGAGCTCGTGATCGAGTACCTGAACCGCCTGCAGAATACCAACCAGGTGTTTCTTGCCGACGCCCAGACGGGGGAAGTACGTCCGTTTTTTGAGGACCAGGACAAAGCCTGGGTCGATGTGGTCGACGAATTCAACTGGGTGCAGAAGGATAAGGGCCTGGTGTGGCTCAGCGAGCGGGATGGCTGGAGGCACGCATACGTCTTTTCCCGCGCCACAGGTCAGCATCAGCTCATCACCAACTTTGCTGGTGACGTTATCAGCGAAATTGCCGTCGACGATAAGAACGGATGGTTCTACTTCGCGGCCTCGCCCGAGAACGCCACGCAGACCTACCTGTATCGCTCACGGCTCGATGGCAGCGGGTCGCCAGAGCGCATCACGCCGCCGGATCAGTCCGGGTCGCACGTCTACGATGTCTCCCCGGATGGCCAATGGGCCTTCCATCTCCGCTCCACCTTCAACCAGCCGTCGGTCACGGAGCTGGTTCATCTGCCCGATCACAAAGTGGTCCGCGTGCTCCAGTCCAACGAGGATCTGGCACGCAAGGTCCAGGATCTTGTCGCCTCCCCAACCGAATTCTTCAAAGTTCCCGTCTCTGGCGGAGTCACTTTAGACGGCTACATGATCAAGCCGCCCAACTTTGATCCCGCGAAGAAGTATCCCGTCCTCGTCAACGTCTATGGCGAACCGGCAGGCGCAACGGTGAGAGATTCCTGGCAGGGCAACGGAAGACTCTTCCACGCCCTTCTCGCGCGCGAAGGCTACATCATCGTCAGCTTCGACAACCAGGGCACGCCCGCGCCCAAGGGCAGGGAATGGCGCAAAGTGGTCTATGGCAGTGTGGGCGTGCTTTCCGCGGCGCAGCAGGCTGAGGCCATTCGCGAGCTCGCGAAAGAGCGCAGCTATATTGATACCTCGCGGATGGCCATCTGGGGTTGGAGCGGCGGAGGTTCGAACACCCTCAACCTCATGTTCCGCTCGCCCGGCCTCTTCAAGGCGGGCATTGCCGTGGCGCCCGTCGCCGACGAAAGCCACTACGACACCATCTACCAGGAACGTTATATGGGCCTGCCGCAGGACAATGTGAAGGGCTACCACGACGGCTCTCCCATCAACTTCGCCGCGGGGCTGACCGGGAACCTGCTCGTCGTCCATGGCTCAGGCGACGACAACGTGCACTTTCAAGGAACCGAGTTGCTCATCAACCGCCTGGTCGAACTGGGTAAACCCTTCGACTTCATGGACTATCCCAACCGCACCCACTCCATCTCGGAAGGACCCGGAACATCGTTCCACATTTTCAGCCTGATCGCCCGCTACCTCGAGGAACACGTCCCTCCCGGCGGCGTGCCTCAGTAAAGATCGGTACCGCATCAAACGACCTGGCTCTTCAGAACGATGATACCCGGCTCGGCTGCGGAAATTGCTGAACCTGATTCAGCCACGAGATGAAGATCGACTTCACTTGATCCTTCGTGTGGTTGGCAATAACGAAGTGATACTTCTCTCCTGATTTGAGAACTACGCCGTCTTTATGAGCGCCTGCGATTGCATCGACAGGAAAGTTAAGATCGGCCTGATTCGGGCAGCTGAAGTGAAGTCTGGCTCTTGTAAGCTCGAGTTGCCCGGTGCATCCGCCAAACACCTTCTTATGGGTGGCTTCAAATCGAATCGGAGCGTAACGCGGGACAGAAGATGCCGGTAAGTTTGGAACCGTAGCGGGAGCCAGCTTGGAGACCATCGAATTCTCGGCTCGCGTTGTATTGGCCGGAATGGCCGGAGATGGCTTCGACAGAGATCGCGTCGGTGAAGATGGCTGCGCTGTGGCACGCGGCTGGAGCTGTTTGTCCGATTTCGGATTTACGACAACGGGCTTCCTATCTTTCCCACCAAGATACAGCCCGCATAACACACCGATCGCCAGCAACAATCCCGCTCCGGCATTGATGGAAGTGCGTGAGGTCGATCCCGGCCACTGGTCTTCAGATGCTCTTTGAACCATATTGATGGGCTGCACATGGTTTCTACCCATCCGCCCCGAATCTGAGGAATTTGGATCAGTCATGGACGATGGTTGGCCTCTCTTACTATTTATGAAGCTCTGCAGATCGAAAATCTTCGCCACAGTAAACCTCCTTCGCGGCGCTGTCTGGGGAAATCCGCGCTCGGGTGCGCGTTCCGATGGAGTGTCTTCAATCCTAGCCTCATCGGAACCGGAGCTGCAATAACTCAGGAGCCATCCATTTCCCTCTTTTCTCGCCTCCCGTTCACCATCTAAATTGGAAGACCGGAGGATCTCTTATGCCCCTCACTGAAACACCGAGCGCCATTACCTTCGAGGGAGTCTGTCCGATTCTTCGCGTAAAGAGTGTCTCCGCGAGCATCGACTACTATGTTCAGAAACTCGGCTTCAGACTCGATTGGCAGACGCCGCTCTTTTGTTCCGTCACGCGGGACCGTTGTCACATTTTCCTCAGTCAGGGCGATCAGGGGAATCCTGGGGCCTGGGTCTGGATCGGCGTCGAAGACGCTGAAGCCCTCTTTAGTGAATACCAGATCACGAACGCGAAAATCCGCCATCCTCCGGCGAACTACGAGTGGGCCCTCGAAATGCAGGTCGAAGACCTAGACGGAAACGTACTCCGCCTTGGCTCGGATCCGAAGAGCGATCAGCCCATCGGTGAATGGTTTGATATGTATGGGAATCGCTGGGCTCTCACATCGCCCGGCGAATGGACGCGCGTAGAGACTGTCTGACCCGACCGCGCATCCCAATCGCCTACGCCCTGCTCCATGCCTACTGTGGAACCTGCCACCCCGCGCCGGCGTTCTCCAACGTCATCTGGCCCGGCTGTGGACCAGAAATCGCCGCCGCCATCTCTGGAAAAGACGCGCGCATCTCGTCGATCTTTACCCACACCGGCACGTCCATCATGGTCGTGCGGTAGCTCACCGTCGTCTGCAGAAATCCGTTCTGTTTCACTGGTGGGGTGAAGCTATCCACGCTCGCGACGACGCGATGCCCATAACAGAACCGTCCCCCCACTCGCTCGCCCAGCGGAGTAAGTGTATATCGCTCCACTTTGATGGCCGCCGCCACCTGCCTGGCCGTTAGTCCCGCGCTGGTCATTGCGTCTAGTTGCTTGGTCTCCGTCTTGCTGTTGCTCCCGGGGCTTACTTCATAAGGAAACTTCAGCGACGCCGGAAACAGGCATACATTGTGGCTTGCGAAATACGTGTTCAGAGCCTTCTCAAGCTTCGCGTTCGTGGGCTTCGTATCTGTCGCACATCCAGCCGCCAGTAGGCTCACGCATGCCGCAAATATCCACTTCTTTGTCGTGCATCCCATCATCGCTTCGTCTTTCTTTTTCGAATCATCTGACATTAGAAGCAAATAATCCCAAAACCGCCGCCTCCCGATCAAAGAAGAAGGCTCTTCCTCATCGATGTAACGCCTTTCCGCTCGCCTGCACTATTGGGGAGATGCCATATACGCGTTAACTCAGCATGCCTTGATGCTTACACTCGCAGCGCGGCGAGAAGGATCGTCTCCCAATGCCTGAAGAGATCAAATTCCGCCCTGACGCACTTCCTTTGAACCGTCGGCATCTCTTTGCTACAGGCCTCTCCGCGGTAATCGGCTCAATGGTGTGGCCGAGTTATCCGGTCGGCAGGGAAGCGCTCATCACACCGCTGTGGGCCCGCATTCTTCGCGCATCGATCGCCGCCGCCAACGACGATTCGCTTGACAGCCGCGTTGTCGCCGAAGCCCGGCATATCCTCCAGACCGTTCGCCATACTCACTATCAGCGCCACGCGCACATCGATCCCGCCACGGGCACCTACGACTGTGACTGCTCCGAATTTATCGGATATGTCCTCGAGCAGATCGCGCCGGCAAATTATGCGCTCATTCCGAAGGAGGAGCATCAGCCCCGTCCCCGCGCATTCAAATATTACGAGTACTTTCACTCTCTGCCCGATAACTCCCCTGGCTGGCATCCCATTCGCAAGATCACCAGCGTGCGGCCCGGAGACATCATCGCTTGGCGAGTGCCCGACAGCGAGAAAGATGAGGATACGGGGCACGTCATGATCGTAGCCGCGAAGCCTGAGCCGCGCGGTCCCGGTTTTGTCACCGTGCGCGTCTACGATTCAAGCGTCCTGCCTCACGTGGACGACACCCGCGGCGACAATAAGGGCGACTATCGCTCCGGAGTCGGCGAGGGAGGCATCGTCTTTCGCGTCGATAGCGACGGTCGCCCCATCGCCTTTCAATTCCATCCGCCCGATCACTTCCACGAAGACCCAATCGCCATCGGCCGGATCTACCCACTCGCCTGAAACTCCTGCCTGATTACAACCATTCGCCGCCATTCGCATCTTGTGAAGAGAATGCGTGAAGGACAATGAAGATTGCAGGAATCGTGTTGATCATCGCTGGTGTGGCTGTCCTTCTCTATGGAGGATTCACCTACACGACCCATAAGAAAGCTGTCGACCTTGGTCCGGTCCAGATCGAGAAAACTGAACACCATTCCATACCGCTTCCTCCACTCCTCGGAATCGTAGCCGTCATCGGCGGCGGCGCATTATTCTATTTCGGCGCCAAGGAAGGCCGCTAAGCTAAAGGGAGAGTGGACGAGAGCGCCGACACGACGTAATCGTGAAAAGCAAACGATTGATGGTTCCGCTCTTCCGCACGCGCGCTTCATGGCACGTTGTCTACATCAGGGCATAACCACTAATTCTTCTTTTTCTCGGGCTGGGGCACAAAGTAACCGCGCCGCGTCTGCAACTGCGAACCGTCCCGATCGACTTTTACTTTCAGGCGGTGATAGCTGCCGTCCGGCTTCGCGTTGTCGGGTGAAAATTCGAGCACATATAGGTACTCCGGCGCCTCCGTTAGTGCTTTGAATCCCGCATCCAGATTGTTGCTGTTGTGAAAATACGTACCCCCCGTTGCGTTGGCGAGTTCCGTCATCGGGTTCTCGGCAGTTGTCATCGAGTTGCTACGGTAGTCGGACTGTAGCTGCGGGCTGCTCACAACGGTCTCGCTGGCGGTCATGTTTGTCGTGTACAACCCACGCGCATCCAGGGAGCTGATTTTCACATTGGCCCGTGCCGCGATATCCATGACCTGCGATTCTGCGACCAATGCATCTTGCTCAATTGGCAGGAAGCCCGGCGACACCAGGATAAGCATGCGTTCTCCCGGCAGAATCCCCATCTTGCGCGCAAACTCCCGGATCGACGCGTACGTTGCCAGAACATCCTCATGGCCGACCATCACAGAGCGCATGGCAGCCGCTTGCGCCAGTCTCTCAGCCGTGGCGTACTCGCGCTGTCTGTCCATACCCGGGTTACAGCGGAACACCTGGTCTACAGCTTCTGCGAGTGCTGTGGGGTCGTGCTTGTTCTGGATCAGATCGGCCTGATAATAACTGATATTCGGACAATTGGCCTGGTCAGACTTGTAGAGTGATCGCGGTTGAAGGTTCATGATCGCGGCCTGCAACTTCGCGCCATCACCTGTCAGGCCGCTGTTGGTTTTTCCTGAAGTCGAGACGACGTCGGCCATGTCTGAGTCGGCCAACGCCCCCACCGCCTTCACGCCGGCCTTTTGTACACGCGCCAGGTCTTCGATGCTCATGTGCATGTCGTCGAAAAGGAAGACGATGAAGCGTTCTGGCGCTTTCGGCGCGGTATTCGGAGCAGCCGCCGACTGCTGACCGCTCTTTATGCTGCCGTCCTTCGCCCCGCGTCTCTCAACCGTGAATCCAGAGATCAGTTGCGGCTTCTCATTGTCAAAGATTTGAAAATCTTCTTTTTTCAGGCCGCCAACCGCGTGTCCCTGCGAATCACGGACCACCACCGGCACCAACACCTTGTTGACGTTTACTACGATGGTGGAAAGCGCACCCTGAGACCCGTTTGCTGGAACGATCGCAGCCGTCGGCTCCTTCTCCGGCTCCGTGGACGAGACATTTGCCGGAGACGATGGCTCGACGCCCATCCCCAACTGGGAGGCGCTACCCTCGGGAGCCTGCATCTTTGCGCCAGCCGCGGGAGGGGATTCTGGCGGCTGTGGGTGCCCAACCGGGCTTGCTTCGCCTGCCTGCGTCCCCGGCCCCCCTGATGTCACAAGCTGCGGGGCACTCTCCCTAATGACATCTGTCCTCGCGAGTGCAGTCTCCGCGCTGAGTGGAGCAGGGCTCCCCGCGAGGACCCGCGTTGTCGACCCGAAGCGATGGTAGTTGGTAAAGTGAGTCTCGTTCAGCCATTCGCTCGGCGCATCTCCGGGAAGACGGGTGACCGGATCGAGATTGGTGCCCTCGACCGCTTCGGAAAAGGCCACGCTGCGCACCGGGCAGATGAACTCGCTGTCGCCAATCTGAACCGGGCGATATTCCACCAAAATAGCGGCCCTCTGGAACTGGGGGAGGCTTTTCGGGTCGGCTTCCATGGTGGTGCGCAGGACGGTGCCGGTGACCGGGTCCACCCAAAGCGAACCGTGATAGCCGGGTTTGGTGAGGAAGGTCGATTTCTTGGAAGAGCCGCTGCTGGGTTTTACTCCGATGCCCATAACCCGGGAGTTTCCGACGGGCGCGGCGACACCTTCAAGCGCCGACTCCTGCTGAAGCGAGCCCATGACCTCGAAATGCGAGGCGGATTTTGGAACCGAATAATGAAAGACTGCGACCTGCCGCGCTGCGATCTGTTCCCAGTGGCTCCAGGTCACCTTGCCTTTTTCGGTGTCGGTCAGGATCATAGCCAGCGTAGACCCGAACTCCCCTGCTGAAGTCAGTCCAGACTGCCCCTGCCAGCGAGCGGAACCCGAAGACGTGGGCTCGGTGGGCCTTTCGTCGAAGACAGAGATGTCGCGGCTTGAAGTATCCACCAGGTGCAGTCCCGCGTGAACCGGCCAGCCGCCTTTCTTGATCTGCTGGGGGCTGTCATCGTAGCGGTTGGTGGCTCGTGTGGCGAAGAGGTTAGGCAGTCTGGGTACTGTTTGCGCCACATAGTTTCGCGCCGCCTCGAGCATCCGCTGCTGGGCGCCATCGTCGGGAACTGCTGTGGCCGGCAACTCGCTTGCCGGCGGGTCCAGAAAAGCCGACTGATTGGCGAGCAATTGCAGAGCCAGCGCCGCATGCGAGCCCGCGTCCAGCAAGGTAGTGAGCCGTTCAAGCGTAGTGTCGGTCAGCCGTTCGGAAAGTTCTATGCCGCTGATCTGGCGCGCGATTTCCGCGTCCGGCCTGTGCGCGGCGTGAGCGGCGTCCAACGCCTGCTCCAGTTGCGCCACGGTGGTACGCTTTGCCGCCCCGGCGGGAAGCGCTATCGATGCCAGAAGTACCAGCAGAATCAACCGTCGCATCGCACTGTCCGCTTCCGTTCCGTCTCTCTCCTGTGGCCATGAATACTGGTGTATCTCTCCCTGGGCACAGGTCATTTGCTTCTGGTCAGGGGCTTTCGAAAGTTCGGGCCATGGCTGAAGATCGGTGACAGAAAGTTACACTTTCCTCACACATTGACGCAACTCTCGATCGATGCGGCGACCACGAATTGCTGGCAACGAAGATAAGAAAGATCTCTGGCTCAGTGCCGGAACCAGCCGCAGTGCCGCCCACGCAGCAGGAAGCGCCTGTCCGAGTTCAGCAAAGTTTCGAGATTCGTGCAGCGCGTTTCTACACTAAAGGAGGCCGCTGAAGCGCCAAGAACATGTATGATGATTCGCGCAATGTAATCGCTTTCTTTTGGAGTATCGAACCATGCGGACCCTCGCTGCCTTATCCTGCGCCATCCTCCTCGCCGTCGCGCCCGCCTTCGGTCAGGTGAAACTCGCCGCCACGCCACCTATGGGTTGGAACAGCTGGAACCACTTCGCCGAACGTGTCACCGACGCCGACATCCGCTCCGCCGCTGACATGCTGGTCAGCACTGGCATGCGAGACGCGGGTTACATCTACGTCAACGTCGATGACACATGGCAGGGAAGCCGCGACGCCCAGGGCGTTCTGCATCCCAATGATCGTTTCCCCGACATGAAGGCTCTCGGTGACTACATCCACTCCAAAGGGCTCAAGTTCGGTATCTACTCTTCCCCTGGAGCGAAGACCTGTGGGAGATACGAAGGCAGTCTCGGCCACGAAGCGCAGGACGCGAAGATGTACGCCGAGTGGGGCGTTGACTTCCTCAAGTACGATCTCTGCTCCTTCCAGGAAAACATGAACCAGGCGAAGGCGAGCCATCCCGACGATCCGCACGCGGCCCGTGATCTCATGATCGCCGCCTACCGCAAGATGGGCGACGCACTCAAGGCCACTGGACGCCCCATTCTCTATAGCCTCTGCCAGTACGGAATCTATCAACCCTGGACGTGGGGACCGGACGTCGGGGCGCAGATGTGGCGGACCACCGACGACATCGACGACTCCTATGGACGGATGATCGCCATCGGCTTTAGCCAGGCCGGCCTCTCAAAATTCGCCGGGCCCGGTCGCTGGAACGATCCCGACATGCTCGAGATCGGCAACGGCAAAATGACCACCGACGAATACAAGACCCACATGAGTCTCTGGGTCATCCTCGCCGCTCCTCTGCTTGCCGGCAATGATCTCAGCAAAATGACTGACACGGACAAGAGCATCCTGATGAACAAGGACGCCATCGCCATTGATCAGGACCCGCTCGGCAGGCAGGGCGACCGCCTTTACCAGAGCGGAGACTTCGATGTTTGGACCAAACCTCTTAGCGATGGACGCGTCGCCGTCGGCCTCTTCAACCGCAGCTGGGATAACCGCGATGTCTCCGTCGATTTAGCCGATATCGGCTTCAAGAACGGCGCCAGCCTGCGCGACGTCTGGCAGCAGAAAGACCTTGGCCATCACTCGGGCGTTTTCACTGACACGCTCCCCAAACACGGTGTAACGCTGCTCATCGTGAGCAAATAGGCAGCAAGCGCGCCCATCGAAGAGCCATCGATGGGTCTCTGCTTGTCGTCTGCGTCACAATTTCCGGCACCGATGTCACCTCTTCCTTGACATTTTCAAATGTCGCGCTGTTACATGTCGTTATGAAACATATTGGAGCGCGAGCCATTGATGGGGAGCTGAAGAAGGGAAGCGCAGAGCTGCTGATTTTGTCGCTGATCGAGCACCGCGCGCGCCATGGCTATGAGATCAGCAAGCTGATCGAAGAGCGCTCCGGCGGAGTCTTGAAGTTCAATGTCGCGTCTTTCTACCCGTTGCTTTACCGGCTCGAAGCGCGTGGCCTGATTGCTGGACGATGGGTCGAGAAGTCCGGCCAGCGCCGCCGCCGCTACTACAGACTCACCGCGCAAGGCAGGGAAATGCTCAAGGCCCAGCGCTCCACCTGGTTGAACTTCGTCACCGCCATCCATCGCATCACGGAGGCCGAAAATGCCTGACTGGCCCAAAGAGATTCGAGCGGCCATCGCCTCGCTGAATCTTGATCCCGCGCGCGAAGCCGAAGTCGTCGAAGAACTTAGCCAGCATCTGCGCGACCGCTATGACGAGATGTTGATTAGCGGAGTCGGCGCCGACCTCGCCTATCAAACATTGCTCAGGGAACTCAACGACGGCACTCTGGTTTCCGGCCTCAAGGCCACCGTGGATCCCGCTCGCCTGCGCTTGCCACCAGGAAAAGATGCCAGCGAGCCGTTGTTCGCCGGCATCTGGAACGATCTCCGGCATGGCGCGCGCCTGTTACGAATAAACCCGGGATTCGCGACCATCTCCATTCTCTCCCTTGCCCTCGGCATCGGCGCGAATACGACCATCTTTCAATTGCTCGACGCGGTACGCTTGCGCACCTTGCCCGTGAAGACTCCACAGCAACTGGCCAGAATCAAAATCGTGAATTCTCCCCGTTGCTGCCAAGGAAATTTCTATTCGAACAACGCCGATCTCACCGGCCCTCTCTGGAATCGAATCCGCGAGCAGCAACAGGGATTCGCCGAAATCGCTGCGTGGTCTCCATTCCGGTACAACCTCGGTCAAGGCGGTGAGGCTCACTATGCCGACGCGCTGGTCGTAAGCGGCGATTTCTTTAATGTACTTGGTGTGAAGGCGCTGCTGGGCAGACTGATATCTCCGGCGGACGACTACCGTGGCTGCGGCGCGCAGGGTGCCGTGCTGAGTTACGCCTTCTGGCAGCGTGAGTATGGCGGACGCTCCGGTATCGTCGGCGGCAAGCTCACGCTCGACGGCCGTCCCTTCCAGATCATTGGCGTAGCGCCGCCCAGCTTCTACGGCATCGAGGTGGGGCGCAATTTCGACGTCGCACTCGCCCTGTGCAGCCAACCGATCTTCTCCACAAAAGGCGGTCTGATGGATAGCCCCGTATCGTGGTGGCTCGCGGCGATCGGCCGCCTCAAGCCGGACTGGACGCTGGAGCACGCATCCGCCCAGTTGGACGCCATTTCACCAGGGATATTAGCGGCCACCGTGCCTGGCGAGTACGATGCCATTGCCAAAAAGGACTATCTCTCATTCCATCTGGGAGCCCTTCCCGCCGCCACCGGCGTCTCCTCATTACGCGAGGACTATGAAGATCCATTGTGGCTGCTTCTGGAACTCTCCGGCCTCGTGCTTCTGATCGCCTGCGCAAACCTCGCGAACCTGATGCTCGCCCGCGCCAGCGTCCGGCAGCGTGAAATGGCCTTGCGCCTCACATTGGGAGCATCGCGCTCCCGCCTGATCCGCCAGTTGCTCGCGGAAAGCCTGCTGCTTGCCGTGGTCGGCACCGCCGTCGGCGCCGTTCTCGCGCAAATACTCAGCCGTGTATTGGTGGCCTTTCTCAGCACCCAGCAAACCCGTATCTTTGTCGAGCTCACCCCGGACTGGCGGGTGCTCAGCTTTGCCGCTACTCTGGCAATTCTCACTTGCATCCTGTTTGGGCTCACCCCGGCAATTCAGGCGTCGCGCACTGAGCCGGGTGTGGCGATGAAGGCCAATGGCCGCGGAGTCACAGCGGGCAGAGAGCGCTTCCTGCTAGGGCGGGCGCTGGTCGTGTCGCAGGTCGCGCTCTCACTGGTGCTTTTGACGGGTGCCTTCCTCTTTGTACGAACCTTCCGCAATCTGTCGACATTGAACGCCGGCTTCCAGCAGGATCACATTCTGATTGCAAACGTCGACTATTCGCCGTTGAAGCTGCCGCCTGACAGTCAGATGTCATTCAAGCGCGAACTACTGGAGCGCATGCAGGCAATTCCCGGGGTAAGCTCCGCTGCCGAAGCCCTGGTTGTTCCGATGAACCACATGGGATGGAATGGCAACATCGACATTTCCAATGGTGCGAAGCGCCAGCTTGTAGCCTTCAACCGCGTTAGCCCCGGTTATTTCCATACGATGCAGACACCCATGCTTGCCGGGCGCGATTTCGCGGTATCCGACACACCGAAGTCGCCGCGTGTGGTGATCGTGACTGAAGCCTTCGCGCATAAATTTTTCGGCATTACAAATCCAGTAGGCAAGGTCTTCAACGATACCGGAGATCCAAAGGCCATCTTTCAGATTGTTGGCTTGGTGAGGGACGCAAAGTATTGGAACATACGGGAAGATCCCGAGCCTACGGTATTTGTCTCATTCACGCAGGCAAACGGCCCCGAGCAGCATTCGACACTGATGATTCGCTCGGACGAGCCGTTGCTTCCGCTCATCTCCTCCGTCAAACGCGCCACGAGCGACATAAATCCGGCGATGGTGCTGAACTTCACCGTTTTCAAGACGCAGATTCGCGAAGGCCTGCTGCGTGAGCAGTTGATGGCTACGCTGTCGGGGTTCTTTGGAGTGCTCGCTACCATCCTCGCCATGATCGGCCTCTACGGCATCATCTCTTACATGGTTGTCCAGCGCAGGGGCGAGATAGGCCTGCGTATGGCCCTGGGCGCAAACCGCCGCGACATTTTGGGTATGGTGCTGCGCGAAGCTGCAACATTGCTGGGCATCGGCCTCGCAGCTGGAGTAGCGCTGGTGTTGATTGCCGGAAAGGCTGCCGCATCTATGCTCTACGGACTGAAGCCGGGCGACCCGCTGACTCTGGGTGCGGCAATCGTTGGAATGACAGTGGTCGCGCTCCTCGCCAGCCTGTTGCCCGCGCAACGGGCAGCGGCGGTGCATCCCATGGTGGCCCTCCGCGAGGAATAGCCACGCGTCGACGGGCTAAGATGAGAATCGGCCCTTATCCTGAAACCCGCTGCCCCAAAGCGTTCCGTAGAAGACCCGCGCCTCACACGCCTGACTGAGATCGCCCTCTCGTTCCCTGAGGCCATACGTCAGATCTACGGGTCGCACGCACAGTTCCTCGTCCGGAAAAAGACCTTCGCCTACTTCCTCGACAACCATCACGGAGACGGCATGGTGGCAGTCACCTGCAAGGTAATGCCAGGCGAGAACAACGCGCTCGCCGAGGCGCAACCCCGCCGCTTCTATCTGCCCGCCTACCTCGCCTCCAGAGGCTGGGTAGCGCTTCGACTCGACGTCGGCAAAGTCGATTGGAATGAGGTACGCGATT
>JBAVYX010000190.1:0-4248 GCA_049588475.1 Silvibacterium sp.
ATGCTCTGCAGCCTGCCTGTGTTTTTGATGTGCCATAAAATATCCTCATGTCGGCTATAAGCCGTTGTAATGGGAATGGACGCGAGCCGGAATTAGTTGCACACAGGATGAAAATTCATTAAATCGCAAAGGGGGTAGGAATTCACATCAAGTTGACACTCGGGCGAGATAGACCAGTTAACACGGGTTTTCCAGATGACACACTTCGCTCCAGACAGTGACCGCTCATACCCGAGCATTCGGCAGAATGCCGATGGCTCATAGAAGAAGCAATTGATCCCACAAGCAGGAGACACTAGTTTCAGCTTCAGATGGGAATGACCTCGATGTTTTTGCCAATTGCGATCTACAATCCTTGTAACTGACTTGACGGTAGACTCCACCATAAGCATTTGTTCTACTTACAAGCCATGCATATTCTGCCGTACCCGCCCTTTCCACTCGCCAGGCTCCGATCAAAGAGGGTTTGAACCTCCTTTACTCGCTAAGATTTCCTGCATTCTTTGGCTGTCCGGATCCGATCGAAGTTGCGACCGGGATGCCCGTTGAATCTGGGTGGTAGTCGTCGCCTTACTCTTCGGTATTTCTTTCACCTTTGCACCACAGACGATCAAGTCGAGTCCCTGTTTATAGCGGCGATCAGACCTGTCGAAGAGCATGGGGCCACTTTGGCGAAGGATCGGATCACGAACGCTTTCCAATGTTTGCGGGCCTCGGAACATGAAAGGGGAAGGTAGGCGAGTCTAAGAGGAAAGGTCGCAGAGTGTGTCGCCGGGCGACCTCAAAGCGTACAAGCAAAACGCTTGCGTTTACTCGGCTGCAAGGAAAGCAAGAAAGTTGTCGAGTTCCGTCTTCTCGAACTCGCCCAGGGGGTTGGGTTCGATCTGACCGGCTGCGACCAGACGATCAAATTGATCTTCCGTCGTTTTCAGGTATCGTGCTGCCTCTTGCTTCGTGAGCGTGTTCATTATTGTGAATTCCCCTTTTTAAGGATCGTGGGCACTACGATGCGCCAAATCTCGTCACCGTTGCTGGAGCGGTTTTCCCCAACTGGATGCGGCCTGGGAAAGGATTGCCTCAAAGTCATCGAGCCATCCATTCGATTCTCTCCCAATAAAGGCGTCTACATCTAAAAATTAGCTAGGTGTGCTATTGGATTTGTTGAGGTCAGGAGCGGCGTTCGCCTCGTCCTCTTTGCAAAGAGGAACTGAACGCTGCGAAGAAGATCACAGCTGCGGGCGCTCCGATCATGAAGCAGAGCGTTTGGAATCGGAACGCAAAGAGCCTTCTCCAACCTTGTTCGCAATGCAATTGAGGCGTCTCTTCCCCTTATGAAGGAGCAAATTCACTTCGCGCCTGTTAACGACTAAGATCTTGAATTGTTTGACCAGCTGCGTTTGCCACGGCTCCCGTGGCGTCTCTGAATGTTCCAGCTGCCTGATCCGCAAGGCCTTCCTCTGCGAGATCGTCATTTCCGGTAATTCGACCCAGTCCTTCTTTGAGTCTCCCCCCTATCCTTTCGCCCGTTCCCGCCGCACGTTGCTTAGTACCCCAGCCAAATATCTTGCGCGCAGCGCTGGTCCCGACGTTGTCGCTGCCAATTGCGTAATCCGGGCGAGCGCTGTTCAGCAAATAGTAGGCGGCGAAGCCTAGGCCTAAACCTCCAATTATCCATGGAAGAGCTTTCATAGTGACCTCTATGTGGTCAGATGCCAATTCTTGGCCGTAAACGGGACGCGCCGGTAAGTATTTTGCTTCTCAATTGGCAACGCAGCTGACGTTCACACCAAAAGCGCCGAGCCTCGAAGCTCAATAAAATTGGCCGTTTCACTGAACCTTCAATGCGTTCGGTCATTATTGTCCCCTGCTGCGACTTACCCTTATAGGGTTCAATGCCGGAGGACTTTACTCTCAGCACCTACGCTCGATGAGGAGTCGCATCTCACTCAACCATGCTGGCCGAAAATGTAACGGAATTCAAGGGCGTATGCGGCGATTGGCTGCTTTCTGACGTCCGCCTGCCAAAAGGTATTGAAGGTCATCCGGAACCAGAGCACGCGTGGTGGCGTGTAATGTGCCTGACTGGTGTCGATTATTTCTCGACTTTAGGTTATCAGCCGGGTATTGCATTTCTAGCAGCGGGGCTGGTGTCGCCGATCGCAACCTTTGTGCTCGTTTTAGTTACATTATTCGGCGCACTTCCGCTCTACAGTCGTGTGGCTGAGGTGAGCCCCAATGGTCAGGGCTCGATCTCGATGCTCGAGAAACTGTTTCCGAAATGGGGCGGGAAGGCTTTTGTCCTCATTCTCCTAGGCTAGACTAGGGAAGACTTGCAGAGTTACCAGATAGGTTCGCTGACCAAATGGTGCGCGCGTGCGTTGACACGAAACGCAGGTAGACCTCAACCGCGAGGACGTTTGGAATCCAACAGAGCCATGCGATCGCCGGGTAAGCAGTCGAAAAGGGCCAATGAAACACGAAAATAAGAGGCAGGTACATGCGCAGAGTGACGGCAGCAGCAGTGAGAGCGAAGCTTCGAATCATCCAACGCCGGTGTCTATTTGCATAGCCTCGCAAAATAAACCCTAAGGCGAGTCCCGTCGCCACAATCCAAGCCGCCCCAAGTGTGAGAAATCCCGCCGAAGCGATCCAACCGGTCTGCGAATGCGGCGCAATCCAGAGAGAAGCGCACCAGCCTAGCAAGACCGCGCCGCAATAGGTCCACCCCAACACGCGATGGCGATTCCAGTCGCTCTCCCGGAACCGAGGTACAAACTGCAACGGGCCTGCCAGCAATGCAACCGCGCCGCCCAAGGCGTGCAACGAAAGTGCAATGCGCCGCTCTCGGAAGTTTTCCATTTCCACTGGGAACGGGACATGCGGCAATAGGTAACGGAGTGCTTCCAGCGCGTTCACAACAGAAAACAGCGCGAGTATGAACCATGCGATTTTAGCCGAGCGTCTCACGTTGGTTAATTTTGGCACGTTTCCTCACGCTGTGCATCACCTATGAATTGTGGCAAGTAGTGCATCTTGTCGGTCGGCGGTGCAACGGTCGGTGTTGAGATCGACGGTGCGGACTGGGAGACACTGAGCAGCACCCAAACCTGAAAAGCAAGTAGAGGGACAGCAATCAGGGAATTTAAAAAGAATGCATGAGGTCGAATTGGCCTCATCCACTTGAGCGGCGACCTTCGTACTCGCGATGGCGGAGAAGGCCTTCGAGCGTGATGAGCTGCCCTTTCTGCAAGGTCCTGGCGAATTTGTAGATATTGGTCCAGGCGAAGACACGGTGCCATTCGGTCCGGTCCTCGTATTCGCCTTTGTCGTTCTTTCAGCTCTCTTGGGTGGCGAGGTTGAGAGTGACAAACTCGCGGTTGTTCTGGAACGTCTTTGCCTCTGCATTCTGTCCGAGGCGGCCGATGAGTATGATCTTGTGGAACATGGTGTTTTTGCTCCGTTTCTTTTGGTTTGGTCCGCTAGATGCGGTACATGCTTGCCCGGAGGATGTGGCATCGCGACTGCCTCCAAAGCTAGTGGCCGGGATCTCTGGAAGGGGACCACAGCTACATCTGGGGGAAGGAGTCCGCACCTCCAAGAGGCGGAAATAGCGGATCACGGAAAAGAGAGCGTGCGTCCGAAGTGTGGCACGCTGAACGCTGACAGAAGGATATAAACCGGAAGGGAGCTTATCTGCTCAAACGATCTCTCATGCCGAGAGCGGCAGAGGCAATCCACAATCGAAAGGTCGCCCTCAAAAGCGGGATGGAGAATGACAGAGGCGATTCGAAGCACCGAAGCTCGGTAGCTCTCCCATCCCATCATCTTTCCACGTCGGCACATTCCCGACGCATTTCTTCCCCGATAACTGTCGATGATGATGACTACTGTGATCGGTCTCGAAGTTTGCGAAGGTCAATCGCGACACGTTGAGCGAATGGGCGCCGGCGCCCACGACCTCCGCCATACCTGCGTTATGCTTTGCCGGAAGAGCGGCGAAGTTCCTTCTGGGGCACTCGTCCTTCCAGACGACCGAACGCTATCTGGGGCCGAAGCAAGAGATCGAGATCGCGGTGAACGATAATTTGGGCCTGTGAGATAGGCGCATGGTTGGAAGGCCAATTTGGCAACAGCCTGTTTCCAAATTAGCCCATTGTCGGGTTCTAAGTTGATCGATAGCTTCAGCCATCTTCGGTTGACGGCATCTCGCATCCAAGACGGTGGAGTAGTTCGAACGACAAGTTGGAT
>JBAVYX010000191.1:0-12521 GCA_049588475.1 Silvibacterium sp.
CTCTCAACTTGCAAATCCCGCACACTGCGCGGGATTCGCACTTTCCCACCGCCTCTACGGCTACTAACTTATGAAACCGGACACTTCATTTGTTCTCAAAAGCGGACATTTTCACTTGCTTCCGACATGGACGGATAGGCATGGACGGATAGGCGGTCACTCGACCGATAAGTAAAGCACAGCACGATTACGTCCTGTTGCCCGGAGCAACCCGTCGGTTCCGCATCGAAAGATGCCTTGTGTGACTACCAAATTTCCTGTGTATGCCTTTTGACATACCAATACGTCTAGGTATAGTGTCGTTGACACTGAGACGTAGAGGTATCGATGGCGCGATACGACCTTCAAGGCAGTTTGGATCTCCTCACACTGAAAACTCTTGCCCAACGGGGAAAACTGCATGGCTACGGGATTGTTCTGCATATTGAGCAAGCCAGCGATGCCCTGCTGCAGGTTGAGGAAGGATCGCTCTATCCCGCGCTCCACCGGATGGAGCAGAGCGGGTGGATTGCTTCCGAGTGGGCGCAGTCGGAAAGGGGGCGCCAAGCCAAGTACTACAAGCTCACACCCTCGGGACGGAAGCGCCTGGAACAGGCAGAAAAGGACTTCGAGGGACTCGTAAAGGGTGTGCGTGCGGTACTCCGGTACGCGTGAGGTCTGGAATGGGAATGCTCAGCCGTTTTCTGAACCTTTGGCGGCGGGACCAACTGCAAGCGGATATCGAAGCGGAGATCCGCTCGCACCTCGAGATGCGGACAGAGGACAATCAGGCATCCGGTATGTCGGCCGAGAATGCGCGACGGTCGGCACGACTGCGGTTTGGAAATCCGCGAGTAATCCAGGAGCAGACTCACGCGTCTGACGCAATGCTGAAATTGGATGAACACGGACGCGACCTGCGGTATGCGTTTCGCCAAATGCGAAAGAACCCTGGAACCACCGGGATTATTGTGATCACGCTCGCACTGGGTATCGGCGCAAACAACGCAGTGTTCAGCTTTTCCGACGCGATTCTATTGCGCCCGATCCCAGTGACACATCCGTCGGAAGTTATGACGATCGCAGACACCACGCTGGACGATCTGTCAGGGGGCTTTTCCTACCCTGATTATCGGGACATCCGAGCGGCCAGCAGCTCGTTTTCGGGGCTGATTGCATATCGATTAGCCCGCTTGAGCGTGAGGGCCCAAGCAGGCGAAACGCCTCGGGTGCGGCAGGCCATGATGGTCAGCGATAATTTCTTTCGCACACTGGGCGTCGACCCATTTCTCGGTCGCGCATTAACCTCCGTTGAACCATCGACAACAGACGGCGATTCATCCGCGATCCTTGGCTACGATTTCTGGGTCAGTGAATTCGCAGCCAACCGCGAGGTAATCGGGCAGACGCTCCGCCTTAACGGAATCGCATTCACGATTGTGGGCGTGACTCCCAAATCGTTCACTGGCACAGATCGATTCTTTCCGCCGTCGGTCTATGTGCCGTTATCGATGTGGGGACGCCTGGAAGATGATACTAATGCGCCGCTGGAGAACCGTGCGCAGCATGAACTGAATCTTCTTGGTCGCCTCCGGCCGGGAGTCTCCCGGCGTTCTGCGCAACTCGAACTGACCGCCCTCGGGCGAAACCTCGAACGATCCTATCCAGTAACCGACGCGGGGCGGCGCATCATGGTGTGGACCGATGTGCAGTCGATTGTTGCCAGGGAGCCATCGAGGTTGGCAATGGTGGCGATGTTGCTGGGACTTTCAGGCATTGTTCTGGTTATCGCTTGTGTCAATGTGGCCAACATCGCGCTGACGCGTGCGAGATTGCGAACGCGAGAGATGGCCATTCGCCTCTCGGTGGGCTCAGGGACAGCGCGTCTGGTCCGTCAACTGATGACCGAGAATATTGCACTGGCGCTGCCGGGGAGTCTGGCTGGTCTGGCGTTCGGGTACGGGGGGATCCTGTTGCTGCGGAGGATACAGATACCCAGTGACCCGCCTTTCGTTCTTGACTTGCGGATGGATGGTCGCCTCCTTGTGTTCAACCTGATGGTTGCAGTGCTGAGCTGTCTCCTGTTTGGACTCGCACCGGCACTGCAGTCACGGCGGCTCCAGCTTGTTTCGGCACTCAAGGCTGGCGGAGACAGCGTCACGCGCACCCGAGGGCGAAATGCTCTCGTGGTGAGTCAAATCGCTCTGGCGATGGTATTGCTGTCAGCTGCCGCCGCACTGCTCGTTGGCTTTCGGAAAATGCTCGCTGCCGATCCAGGGTTCCGGACAGATCATCTGGTATCGGCGGTTCTGGACCCCTCCGTACTGCGTTATTCCACCGATCAGACAAGGAGCTTTTATCGCAGGCTTGTTGAACAGGCTCGATCGTTGCCCGGCGTACAATCAGTGAGCTTGATGGAATCGGTCCCCCTTTCGCTGGACCAAAGCCGCGTGTCGGTGGCGCCGGAAGGCGTCCAAATGACGAAAGAGCGTGACAGCGTCACAGTCTTTGGCGGAGTCGTGGACGAGAGCTATTTCACAACACTGAGGATCGAAATCGTACGCGGACGAGCATTCAACTCTGACGATCGAGCCACATCGCCACGGATCGCGATTATCAATGACGAGTTTGCGAAGAGGTACTGGCCGGATCAGGATCCAATAGGCAAACGACTTAAGTTGAACCGGCTTGGCGGGCCCATGGCGGAGATCGTGGGTGTTGCCAAGACGGTACCGTATCTGTTGCCGTGGGAACGACCTCAACCGTACGTTTACCTGCCATATGAGCAGGACCCACGCACAGGTATGAGTCTTGTTGTCGAATCACGCGACAACCCGACCGCGCTGGCGGCACAGTTGCGCGGGATCATTCTGGGACTTGACCCGGCATTGCCTTACAACGTGCGAACGGTCGCATCCTACGGGCAGTCGACGCTTAGTAGCTGGCTGGTACTTATCCAGATGATCACAATCATGGGTGTTCTGGGATTGATTCTTTCTGTGGTGGGCCTCTATGGTCTTGTCTCTTATGCGGTGAGTCGACGAACGGGGGAGATCGGCGTCCGCATGGCAATGGGAGCCAGTCGGGGCAATATTTTGCGAATGGTTCTGCGCCAGGCGATGGTGCTCAGCGGGACAGGAGTGGCGTTTGGCAGCGCTTTGACCGCGATTGTTATGCCTGTACTCTCAGCTGGTTTTGTGGGGCTGGGCGCCACGAACATCGCAAGTTACATCGCTATCTCCGGATCGTTGCTTTTTGTGGGCTTGGCGGCATGTTATGCGCCGGCAAGACGAGCTGCAAGCCTCGACCCAGTGCGAGCACTACGCTACGAATAAGAGCCAGCGGTCGAAGAGACGCTCCCGATCGTAAGCGTTAATCCAGGTTAGCTTCTTAACGTCGAGGCGTTCATCGACTGCGATGCGGTCGCGTTGTCAGCCACCGGGAAATAACTCAAGAGTAAACACTTGACACCGAGACGGCCGCCCTCTTCCAGGATAGATACCGAAAAACGCTAGATCCCAATCGGGACTGCCCCGTCCGATGCGGCGCGTGGCAGCGCGGAATGCAAGAGCGCTTTGGATTTGATACCAATCGGAAACTTCTCAGGGCGACATGATTTTTCCCAGATTGGCGGTCTCATAGATATGCGTCGTTACGTCGGGAGGTTCTTCTGATCTCCTTCACTCCGAGATTGAGCCGCCGTCGAAGAAGGAGTCGCAACGTTCCGCCGTTCTTGTACCCAACTTTTGCAGCGACTTCCTCGACACTTGCCTTGCTGGTCTTCAAGAGATGCACCGCCCGTTCAACGCGCAGACTCTGGAAATACGACATCGGGGACTTTCCAAGAACGCTCTGTAGCCTCCGGGTAAGCGTCCTTTTGCTTGCCCCTACTGCTTTCGCAGCATTGTCGAGGGAAAATCCACGTGTGAGCCTGGCACGCGCCCAGCGTTCAAAGACCTGTACGACCGGGTCGGAGTGGACTAGATGATCAGTAAGAGCATAAGCAGTCTGAGAAGGTCTGGAATCGACAATGAGATATCTTGCCGTGAGCGAGGCAAGCTCGGGGCTGACACTACGTATCAGCCATAAGGCTAGATCCATATGGCCTAGAGCAGCTCCGGCGGTCACAAAGTTTCCTGACTTGACCACCATGTCCGATTCGTCCAGCAGTACTTGGGGGTATCGTTCGCGAAAGACTGGTGCCAACCACCATGTGGTGGTTGCGTGCTCTTGGTTGAGCAGACCAGACTCAGCCAGCACAAAGGTTCCAGCGCAGGCAGCGGTCAACATTGCTCCGTGGTTGGCCCACGTTTGCAACGCCTTCGCAGAATCGCGGACGTCAGGCCTGGCTAGAGCTGCTTTCAGAGTATCGAGTGTCTTGCAGGCGATGGCAGGAACAATAACATATTCAGGCGTTCGTCTTCCAGCAGGCTGAACCGGGATCGTCAGCCCGTGTGCTGTTCTGACCGTCTTTCGCATAGCTACGATCTTCACCTCGAACTTTGGAACAGCAAGTCCGGTCATTTCGATCAATTCGTTCGCAGTTTGGAATGCATCCAGAATTGCCGACAAGCCAAGATCGAAGACACCATCGAGTGCAAGTACATAAACACGCATGGCACATATGATACGAAATCTGGCAGCTTTGCCAATGGCTGAATTGCTCACTAACGCATAGATTGAGACAAGAGCCACTCATGGCTATAGGAGCGACGAATGATTACAGTTGGTATTTTTGTCCGCTTGGAAGCGAGCTCGGGCAAAGAAGAGGAGCTCGCTGCGTTTTTGATGCAGGGCCTCGAGCTCGCGAACAAGGAGACGACAACCCCCCTGTGGTTTGCATTTCGGCTCGGAGGCGGAAGCTTTGCCATCTTCGATGCTTTCGCAGATGAAGTAGGACGGCAAGCCCATCTCAACGGACCTATTGCCAAAGCCCTCATGGCGCAGGCTCCTCATCTACTTGCAGAGCCTCCGGTGATTCAGCAGTTAGAAATCATGGGCGCCAAGCTCACCTAGTCGTTCGTCGGATCGCTGACTCCGCGTATCTCTCCGCCAAGATCGTGAAGAATGCGACGTTGAAGGTGACCCCTGGTGCTCCCCATGGCCTGTGCACGACACACGCAGATCAAATCAACACGGAATTGCTGGCCTTCCTCAAAGCATAGACCTCGCGGGCACAGCCTTAAATCGCTGTGTGCGAGGTCCCAGTAAACTCACGAGCCGCGTAGTCTCGTGAGACTAGACCACAAAGAAAAGGAGTTTCACATGGAAGTCGAAATGAAGTTCGAAGTTGCTATTGTTCCCGTCTCGGACGTGGATCGCGCAAAGGCGTTCTACACAAAGCTCGGGTGGCGAGTCGATGACGATATCGTCAACGGTGCTCATTTTCGCGCTGTTCAACTAACGCCGCCGAACTCAGCGGCCTCGATCACGTTTGGCAAAGGAGTTACGGACGCCAAACCAGGCTCGTTCCGTGGCGGTCTAATCGTCTCCGATATCGCGGCGGCTCACAGCAATATCGTGGCCAGCGGTGTCGAGGCAACCGAGGTCTTCCACGGATCTCCGTTCTCCCCGGAGGCGCGCGTCAGCGGCCCTGATCCCGAGCGCAAGAGCTACAGTTCCTACGTTGCCTTTCAAGATCCCGATGGCAACGCGTGGATCGTGCAGGAAGTCACGAAGCGCGCACCCGGGCGCGAGCTGCCGAAGTAAGCGGCTATAGAAGCAACTGTCGCCTTCCGAATTCCCGAAAGGATTGGGAAAGTGGTCGTTGTCAGACCATTTTAATGTTCTAGGGAAAACCGCCCGGCGATTGAACTGACGGATGCCATCGCTTCCAGCCGCGCTAAAACAAGACTAACTCAGCACCCCCTTCAGCACCCGAGCTCGTGAAATTGTCAATGTTTCAGCAGACCTCTGCCTCTGTTCGGCAGAGGTCTGCTGTTCAATACATTCGTTCAACCTCTGAAACTTCCACACACCTCGCCTGTTTTGAGCGTAAGCCGGATGGCGTGAGCTCAGTTACACACATCAACGTGAATACGCGGAGTCAGTCGAGGGAGCAAAGAAATCGGAAACCCGCACGCCCGGCGCATCGACCGAGGGGTTCGACTGATTCGCGGCGGGCCGGAAAGAAAACGCTCGTTGTGCCACCCGTGCGTGTCGACGGTCGCGATTGTAATGAGTGGCCTACTTCCGAAGGATTCCGCGAATGCGTTGCTCGCTGATCGAAAATCACGAAGCCAATCAAGAGTTTTTACACTAAACTCGTAATTTGTAAGTGCAGGCGACTGAGCAAACTATGGTCGACTTCCCGGCAAAAGAGACCGCTTACGACGCTTTCATTTCCTACAGTCACGCGAACGACAAATCGGTCGCGACCGCGTTGCAGGCGGTCGTACAGAAGCTCGGCAAAGCCTGGTACCGGCGGCGGGCCTTGCGGGTGTTCCGTGACGACACAAGCCTATCAGCGACACCGCATCTGTGGCCGTCGATCGAACAAGCGCTCAGCCGTTCACGTTTTCTGATCCTACTCGCCTCGCCTGAGGCGGCGGCTTCACGTTGGGTCGGTCAAGAGATAGCCTACTGGCTCGACCATAAGAGCGCCGATACGGTGCTGATTGCGTTGACTGGGGGTGAACTTGATTGGAACCGAGCGACCGCCGATTTTCTCTGGTCGCCGGAGACGCCGCTTCCAACCGCTCTCAAAAATCGGTTCGCGGCCGAGCCAAGATGGATTGATCTCCGACCCTATCGCAACGGCAGTGCCCCGAAGGGCAGCGAATTCATCGGGCTGGGGGCCGACTTTGCGGCGGCGATTCGCGGCCTTCCTAAGGAGGATCTGCTCTCGCAAGAGGTCCGGCAGCAGCGCCGCGCTATGACCCTCGCGCTGACGGCGCTCATTTCGTTGGTCGCGCTTTTGACTACAGCCTTGTGGCAATGGCGAGTTGCCAAGATGCAGCGGGACGAGGCTCGATTCCAACGCGACAAAGCCCGGATCCAACTCTTGGCCAGCGAGGCCCTCAGAGCGAACGATGTCGCAACATCACCAACTGAGATCGCTCTTGCCGGCGCTCTGGCCTTGGAGAGTATCCATCTCTCGCGAAGTAACAATCGTCCCGCCGAAGTCGACGCGATCGAAACCGCCCGAACTGCCTTGGTTCGCCTGCCCCTTTCGGTTCTCTCGCACGGCAGCCGTGTCGGAGCACTGGCAGTATTGAAGGACGGCCGGCTCGCGAGTGGCGGCTTCGACGGTGCGATCAAGCTGTGGCCAAAGGAAGGCAGCGGCGATCCTGTTGTCCTTTCCCAGGGTAGCTGGGTTCGGTGCCTGACTGTGCTAGCGGACGGGCGGCTGGCCAGCGGCGGGGAGGACGGCAAGATCAAGCTCTGGCCCAAAGGTGACATCGGTGATCCAGTGGTCCTGTCGCAGGGCGGCCAACTCCGATCGCTCGCTGCCCTACCGGACGGCGGGCTGGCTAGTGCCGATTTAGAGGGCACGATCAAAGTTTGGCCCAAGGGGGGTACAAGTCCTTCGTTGGTGCTTTCGCATGGCAGCGAAGTCACATCCTTGGCGGTCCTCACGGACGGGCAACTTGCCAGCGCGGGCGGCCCCTACGGCGAGATCAAGCTTTGGCCCAAGCAGGGTAACGGCAAGCCGGTGGTTCTCGCGCGTGGCGATTCAGTATTTGCGCTATTCGCCATGGCGGACGGATCGCTGGTCAGTGGAGGAAGCGATGGCATTCTGCTCCGTCCCAATAAGGGCATGGGAAAGCCGACGGTTCTGGCGCAAGATACTATGGTCTATTCCTTCGCGGTGTTAGCGGATGGGCGGCTGGCGAGCGGAGATTATGAAGGCAATGTCAAGCTTTGGCCCAAGCAGGGTAACGGCAAGCCGGTGGTTCTCCCGCACGGCAGTTCGATCCAGTCGCTAGCGATATTAGCGGATGGTAGGGTGGCAAGCGGCGGTGTAGACGGTACCATCAAACTCTGGCCAAGAGACGGTACGGGCGAGCCCATAGTTCTTTCGCACAGTAGTGCCGATGGTCAGGAGGACGTGGTTTTCGTTGATTCATTGGCGGCGTTAGCCGACGGGCGACTGGCTAGTGCGGGTTGGGCGCAATTGGCTGATGGAGGGTCGGATGACTCGATCAAAGTTTGGCCCAAGGAAGGTAGAGGCGCGCCGTTCGTCCTGTCGCAAGGCGAGGAGGTCAATGCATTGGTGGGGTTGCCAGACGGGCGGCTGGCGAGCGCCGGTCGTGACCGCAATATCAAACTCTGGTCCACGGAGCGTGACGGCGCGCCGTTTGTCCTCTCGCGAGGTGAGTTGGTCAGAGCATTCGCGGTGTTTGCGGACGGTCAGCTGGCGAGCGGCGGTGACGACGGCGAGATCAGAATCTGGGCTAAGGCCAGCATCGGGAAGCCGATGGTGTTTGAACAAGGCAGCCCCGTCATGTCGCTGGTGGGGCTTCCGGATGGGCGATTGGCCAGCGGCGGCAGCGACGGCAAAATCAGGCTTTGGCCCAAGGCAGGTAATGGCCAGCCAGTAGTCCTTTCGCACGGCAGCTCTGTCAATTCCCTCGCTGTCTTGGCTGACGAGCAGCGGCTTGTCAGCGGCGGTGTAGGAGGCGAGATCAAGATCTGGCCGATAGACAAACCTGGCAAGCCATTGGTTCTATCCCAAGGTGGCCACGTTCAAGCGCTGGCAGCGCTACCAGACGGGCGGCTGGCGAGTGGCGACGACAACGGCAGAATCAAGCTTTGGCCCCGAGATGACGGCGAACCGATGGTTCTTTCGAGCGGTCGGAGTGTCCACTCCCTGACGATATTGCCAAATGGGCGGTTGGCGAGCAGCGGTCTAGGCGGCGAGATCAAGTTATGGCTCGTTGACGAACGGAAGCTGGTGGCCGCCCTATGTCTTCGTGTCGGCCGCAATCTTACAAAAGATGAGTGGTCCCGATACGTTGGTACCGATGCCCCATGGCAGCCCAGCTGTCGCGAGTTACCCTCGAACTGGCAAACACCAGATTAGCTTTGACACTTTGGTCCTTAGAGATCCCGGTTTAATGGGCCTGCGCCGCTGCAACCGGAGTATTCTGTTGTCGCTCGCCAAAATAGCGATCTGCGTTCAAATCAAGCAGATAAAGGTGCATTCGACGTGGCTTGAGTCCCGGTAGCATCGGTGTCAAGTTGTGTTTATTGAGGCTTCTGCCTGTTCCGCTTATCCGATTCTTTTTATATGCGCTGCCGCAGTCGAGCGATTTCACAACGTGTTCCTATTTCGCTCAGATGACAATTTGGCGAGCCACAGCTGGTCGGCTCAATGAGTGCTAAGACCTGAAGTCGTCATTTGAGAATTCACGAGCCGATATTGCGGGCTTAGCGACCCCAGGCTCTTCGCCGAGTCACGCCTGCCAGCGGCAATCGCGTACAGATCCATTCTCGCGAACACAGCACGCAGGCCTGCCACGGTCAAAGCCAGGTGACCTCGATCGTAGGGGTCGATCTGTAGCCATCCCGGTAACGGCAATGCTAAGTATTTTTGCGGCCAGCCATCTTTATTCGGACGATAGCAAGTGATCAAACAGCGATTGAACCAGGCTACGCGTGCTCTTCTGAGAGAGTTCTGCGCCGAGGATTCTCTGGGTGACTGCCAGACCATGAGCGAGATTGATGATAACCGTGATGAAATCATCCGGCTTTAATCTCGAAGTGACTTCAGGAGATCGCAAGAGGTCCCTGACAAGCTCACTTCCGTCGCGAAGCTGCTGCCGATGCACTTCAACAAAACTTTTTCGGATACGTTCGCTTCGAAGAGCGCCGACCTCGAATTCAGCGCGAAGCACAATCCAATCATGGTCCGTCATTAAGTCGGCAATGGCGTCTCGTAATTTTCTCGACCGCTTCTTCCCTGAGGGCTCTTCTTTCAGCAGAGACCGGAAGAAATTCAGGTGGCGCGCCTGTTCCTCTTGAATTACAGCGACAAACAGCTCTTCCTTACCGTCGAAGTTGGAATACAGAGCGCCCCGAGAATAACCGGCATCCTCCGCGATCTTCTCGGCCACAGCGCCGCCAAGCCCGTGACGCAGAAAGTGCCTGCGGCCTACGGCGATCAATGTGGCACGAGTCTGCGCTCTGCTCTCCTCACGCGTGAGTCGCTTTCGTGGCTTTGAGCCGCTCACAGACATCTGAATCCTTGGCTCCTCCCGCTCGTTGCTGTAGCGATTCATTGACTGCCTCTAGGAAATGTAAAGACACGCTCCTAGATAGCCCGGACGTCGGGATCGAAGTTGTGCCAAAACCATCTGACCACAATGAACACTCTGTATCCTGATACGAGGATAGCTTATACTCCGGGGCACTAACGCGAAGATAATATCGAAGGTTACATGCCTTAAATCGACGCAATCTGTGTTGGATCGAGTCGTTAGATCCGTATACCTTCAAGCCTCTAAAACAATCGAATGGTCACAGCCACCGCAGCGGCCACAATTGCTATGATTGCGAGAACGACATACCACAGGTACGCCATGGGGATGTCTTCCAGGTCATCTTTCATTTTGGTTTTCATGGGGCTCCTTAGCCATTACAAGTGGAGACTAGAACTGTCCGGCTAGCGAGGAGATACATCGGCATGACACACCGGTCGCTGCGAGAAGATCGCAATAATCTTCAAGCTGCTGGAAAATCGAAAGGCAGTCAGAGATGCGCCTATCCCCGGCGTATCAGCATTACCCCCAAACCGACGCAAACGACTGCCGTTACCCGCAACATCGGCACGTAAAGCGATCCCAGCCATGCAATGTATGCAGAAAGAACATCCTGTTCGGGCTTCATAAAAATCCCCCACATCCCGAAGGCCATACAGACCAGGCCCAATACGAAACAGATCCACTGCTCGATAACAACAATCGTCGTGGGCTGAGCGCTTTTTTGTTCTCCTCTTCCCCTCTCCCTCACACCCTGTCTGACACTCAAAGTGCGCTCGCGGCTGAGGTGTTCAACATCTTCATGAAGACTGCCGGTGCCGCGATCGTAGCCGTGAATCGGGGATGTGACTTTGGTCGCTAATATTCGGTCTGTACCTGTGTCTGCCATTCATGTGCCCCCTTCACAAACCTCTCCTATACATACAATACGTTTTCAAATACAATATGTATATTAAATTTGAACGCTGGCACGCGGCTTCGCCGAAGGAGCGCTAAACGGAAACGGCTCGCAAAGTGTTCGAGGAAACGGCAGTTGGTCGGGCTCGAGTAATGAATCTGACAACGCTCACTCCGCCGGAAAGGAAAGCGGATGTCAGATGAAGTAGGGGGCAGCGGGCGATGGAAGCCTAGAGCCAACCCTTGGCTAATCGCGGCGACGGTAGCGCTGGCGGCCTTCATGGAGGTCCTCGATACCTCCATTGCCAATGTCGCCCTTCCCCACATTGCCGGTGATCTCGGAGCCAGCACCGATCAGGGAACCTGGGTTCTCACCAGCTACCTTGTCTCCAACGCAATCATTCTGCCGGTTGGCGCTTGGGCGTCTAGTGTTATCGGCCGCAGAAACTTCTTTCTGCTATGCATCACCATCTTTACCGCGGCAAGTTTTCTTTGCGGTATCGCCCCATCACTCCCGATCTTGCTCATAGCACGTGTTCTTCAGGGCACCGGGGGTGGCGGCCTCCAGCCAATGGCACAGGCCATCTTGGCGGATTCCTACGATGAAAAGAAGCGTGGTCAAGCTTTCGCGCTCTATGGTCTTGTAGCAGTGCTTGCGCCATCCCTAGGGCCGACGATCGGCGGTTGGATCACCGACAACTACTCCTGGCGATGGATCTTCTATATCAATCTACCCGTCGGCATACTCGCATTCTTCCTGGTCAACCGCCTAGTCCAGGATCCGCCCTGGATCAAAGCAGATCGCGCCAACCTCAGAAAGCTCGACTATATTGGCCTCGGGTTGCTGACGGTCGCCATGGGCGGTATGCAGATTATGCTCGACAAAGGCGAAGAGAACGACTGGTTTGCCTCCACCTTCATCCGCATCTTCTGCTTCCTGTTCGTAGCTGGTATGACCGGCCTGATCTGGTGGCAGTGGCGGGCTAAGAATCCCATCATGAATCTGCGGCTATTCAAGTACAAGAACTTCGCCATCTGCTGTTTTCTCATGATTCTGGTCGGTGGCGTCCTGAATGCCGCAACTGTACTTGAGCCGCAGTTCCTGCAACAGCTGATGGGTTACACGGCAACCCGCGCCGGAGAGGCACTCGCGGGCGGAGGACTTGCTCTGCTCGTCGTTATGCCCCTCGGAGGAATAGCTACCGGCAAGTTTCCGGCGAGAAATATGGCTGCGTTTGGCTTCGCTTGCTTCGCCGGCGCGTTCTATTACACCTCCACGCACTTCACGCTCACCATGACCTTTAGTTTTGCCGCATGGTTGCGAATTCTTCAGATGTTCGCGATTCCTTTCGCATTTATTGCCATCACCACCGCGGCATATGTCGGGCTTCCGAAAGAGGCGAGCAATCAGGTCTCCGGGATCATCAACTTTGTTCGCAACGT
>JBAVYX010000192.1:0-12291 GCA_049588475.1 Silvibacterium sp.
ATGCCCTTTGCCGTGCGCCTCAAATATCTTGCGCCGCAGGTCGTCCTCGTAGGCTCTCGCCATCCTCGTCTTCGCCGCAGAGTCTCGCCTCTTCTACATTACACCATCATTGGTATTGCCTTAGAACCGAAGGAGTTGAGAGAACGCGAGACGATCAGACCTTAAGCGCGAGCTGTCTTAGTATGCCCGCTCGCGTTTCCCGCCGGGTCGCGAAACGTCGCGAGCCAGCCTGTGCCACCCTGGAGCTGAGGTGCGAACCCTTAACGACTTCGCCGCCATGGGCCGCTACCCGGCTCTATGGGTCATATCGATGCCGTCGCCACAGATGTATGGTAGGCCCAGCTCACGCGAGATGTCTCGACCGGTGACCGGGCTCCGCTCACGTATCCCGTAGCATCCTCGAAGCTCGGACGAGCGCTTCCCGGTCGGATATTCCAGCCGATACCTTCTCGAAGAAGGATCTGAAGGTGGATCGTGGCCTGCTCGCTGTTGAGGATGGGTTTGAACTGAGCTGCGCCGCATCATTGGGTACCAAGGGTTATCTCCGCATGCCTGTAGCCATCGCCAATCGGATGTGAGTGACAGCATTAGCCCGACGGGTTTGGCGAGGGCCCCAGCCAGGTGTGCCACATAGGCATCCACGGAAATGACAAGGTCAGGCGCCTGCAGTATCGGTCGTGCAAAGATTGAGGCCGTCATCATCTTCTTAACCTGCTAGTTGCTAATCTGATTGACCTGATGGATACTTCCAATGATGCGACGCTGAGCGGTTGCATCGAGGCGAAGGACGATGCACCTTTGGCCGCTTGCAGTCTATCTCGTCATCGTCGTCATACTCGTTGTTGCCATGCTTGGCCTGTCGTTTGTGCTGGGCCAAAGGCACCACAACCGGGCAACAGGCACTCCCTACGAATCGGGCATTCTCTCACAGGGTTCCGCTCGCGTGCGCTTATCGGCCAAGTTCTATCTGGTCGCGATGTTCTTCGTCATCTTCGATCTTGAAGCAGTCTTCATCTTTGCCTGGGCCATTGCCGTCCGTGAAACCGGATGGACCGGTTATGCCGAGGCCATGGGTTTTATAGCGGTGTTACTTGCAACCCTTGTCTACCTTTGGCGCGTAGGCGCACTGGATTGGAGACAGGGAAGCGGACGGGTTGTGGGTTAGGACGGACGGTGTTTGATGCGATGGTCGATCAGTCGGCCTGATGCTTCCCCGCAGGCTCGAAAACCCGATGGTTATTCTGATGAAGCAGTCCGGCGTACGCTCATTCTGTCCCGTCTGGATGATCTTGTAGCATGGGGCCGCAAGAATTCCATCTGGCCTTTCAACTTCGGTCTCTCCTGTTGTTTTGTAGAGATGGCCACAAGCATTACAAGTAAATACGACATCTCCCGCTTCGGCGCTGAAGTGATTCGCGGCACGCCGCGCGAAGCGGACCTCATGGTCATCGCGGGTACTGTCTTCATCAAAATGGCGCCGGTCATTCAGCGCCTCTACGAACAGATGATGGAGCCGCGGTGGGTCATCTCCATGGGCTCATGCGCAAATTCAGGCGGCATGTATGACATCTACAGCGTCGTGCAGGGCGTGGATAAATTTCTTCCCGTCGACGTGTATGTACCCGGGTGTCCACCGCGGCCGGACGCATTTCTCCAAGGTGTTTTGTTATTGCGTGATGCGGTAGGAAAGGAAAAGCGGCCTCTGAGTTGGGTCATCGGGCCGCAAGGAGTGGAACGGCCTGACATGCCTTCCATGCGCGATCAGATGCGAGCCCAGCGGCAGTTGCTGACTGTGCTCAGGACTCCCGATAACGTTTAGCTGTGCTGGCGGTGCAGTATGACGCGCGGCCTCGTCCTCGATCAGGAGCTACAGAATGAACTGGGCGTTACCGTTGCGCCCCAGGCGGTCCGCGATGATATTCCGACCTTCTGGGTGTCGAAGAGCGACATCCACGAAGCGATCCACTCGCTTCGCTCTAGCATTCCCGATCCATACACGATGATGTATGACATAACCGCAATTGACGAACGCGGACGCACGCACCGCGACGGTCAACCGCCGAGCGACTTCACTGTGGTCTATCACCTTTACTCGTTTGAGCGAAACGCGTATGTCCGGCTCAAGGTAGCGCTCAACGAGACTCAGCTCTCATTGCCCACGATCACCGACATCTTTCCATCAGCTAACTGGTACGAGCGAGAGGTGTGGGACATGTTCGGGATCGTCTTCGACCGGCATCCGCATTTAGTGCGCATCCTTATGCCGCGGACATGGTCGGGACATCCATTGCGCAAAGACCATCCGGCACGCGCCACGGAGATGGGGCCCTTCCGCCTGCCGGACGAAAAGCAAGATAAAGAACAGGAAATGCTGCAGTTCCACCCGGCAGAGTGGGGTATGAAGCAGGAGCACGATGGTCTCGACTTTCTTTTCCTGAACGTGGGGCCACAGCACCCTGGAACACATGGCGTTCTGCGCATTGCTCTTCAACTGGACGGTGAAGTGATCGTCGATGCTGTGCCCGACATAGGCTTTCATCACCGCGGCGCGGAAAAAATGGGCGAACGCCAGACATGGCACACTTATATTCCTTACACCGACCGCGTGGATTATCTAGGCGGGGTGATGAACAACCTCGCATACCTGACCGCGGTCGAAAGGTTAGCGGGCATCACGGTACCGCCGCGCGGGCAGATGATTCGCGTGATGATGGCGGAGCTTTTTCGCATCAACAGCCACCTGGTCTGGTACGGGACATTCGCACAAGACCTCGGCCAGATGTCGCCGGTATTTTACCTGTTCAACGACCGCGAGCGAGCCTTGGGCATTGTTGAAGCGATCTGTGGCGCGCGCATGCACCCGAACTGGTTCCGCATTGGCGGTGTAGCTCAGGACCTGCCCAACGGCTGGGACCGGTTGTTCCGCGACTTTCTGCAATATTTGCCAGCCCGGCTCGATGAGTACGATCGCACCGTCATGCGCAACTATTTGTTCAAGAAGCGCACGAAGGGCGTTGGAGGCTGCACAGTTCAGGAAGCCATTGAATGGGGCATGACAGGCCCGAACCTGCGTGCCTGCGGACTCGAGTGGGACTTCCGCAAGAAGCAGCCCTACGCCTGCTACGACCAACTCGAATTTGACATACCTACTGGCGGCACGGGCGATTGTTATGACCGCGCCATCGTACATATAGAGGAGATGCGACAGAGTCTTCGCATCATCCAGCAATGCGTCGACAACATGCCGGGAGGCCTGTGCAATGCGGAGCATCCGCTTACCACTCCTCCACCCAAGGCGCACACTATGCACGACATCGAAACGCTCATCCATCATTTTCTTGACGTGAGCTGGGGCCCGGTTATTCCGGCAGGAGAAGCGATGGTGCCGATCGAGGGAACCAAGGGCAATAACGGCTACTACCTGATCAGCGATGGCGGTACTGGCTCTTACAGGACGCGTATTCGCACACCATCGTTTGCGCATATGCAGATGCTGCCGCTGCTGTGCCGTGGTCTCCTCATCGCGGATCTGCTGGCAATTCTTGGGAGCCTGGACTACGTGCTTGCGGATATCGACCGGTGACAACGAGGAGGAACGTGAAGCAATGCTAAGTGTCGTGGAACGAAAAGAGATCGAGATGAAACTGGCCGACTACCCAAACAAGCAGGCCATGACCATTGAGGCGATGCTCATTGTCCAAGGGCACCACGGCTGGGTTTCGGACGATGGCCTGCGTGATCTCTCGGAGCTTCTTGGGCTTTCCGTTGCCGATCTGGACGGAGTCGCGACGTTTTACAACCTGATCCGGCGCAAACCTGTCGGGCGGCACGTGGCGCTGGTGTGCGACAGCGTCTCCTGCTGGATCATGGGCAGCGAACGAGTGCGCGATCGTCTTTGCAGCAGTCTGGGCACGCCGCTCGGCGGAACGACAGCCGACGGGCGCTTCACCTTGTTGCCCATCGTTTGCCTGGGTGCGTGCGATCACGCACCCGCCATGATGATTGACGGGAAGTTGCATGAGGATCTTGACGAGCAAAGAATCGAGGAAGTATTGGCGGAGTACGAGTAGGCGTGTTTCTATGGAAAAACCCCTAACTGGGAACTTTCGGGCCGACAAGGAGGCGGTAAGCCTCGCGGAATACGAACGCGCGGGCGGATATCAGGGCCTCCGCAAAGCGCTGCTCATGGCGCCAGCGGATGTCACCGAACTGGTAAAGAAATCAAATCTTCGCGGGCGCGGCGGCGCAGGTTTTCCTACTGGGATGAAGTGGAGCTTTGTGCCCATGGGGAACGAAGCGCCACATCCGAAGTATCTGGTTGCAAACGCCGATGAAATGGAGCCGGGCACATTCAAGGACCGCGCGCTGATGGAGCGCGATCCGCATCAATTGATCGAAGGCATGATCGTCTCTGCCTATGCGATCGAGGCCGACATTGGTTACATCTTTTTGCGTGGCGAGTATGAGTGCTCGCACGAGCGCCTTGCCCGCGCAATTGCCGAAGCAAAGGCAGGCCACTACCTCGGGCACAACATTCTCGGGTCAGGCTATAACCTCGAAATCCATCTTCATGCGAGCGCCGGCCGCTACATCTGCGGCGAGGAAACCGCTCTGCTGAATGCGCTCGAGGGCAAGCGGGCGCATCCGAGAACCAAGCCCCCATTTCCGCAGGTTTCCGGACTGTGGGGGAAGCCGACCATCGTGCAGAACGTAGAAACGTTATGCAATGTTCATCACATCGTGAACAAGGGGCCGGAATGGTTCCGCAACCTCAGCCGGACAGAAGACGGTGGTACTAAGATTTACGGCGTCAGCGGCAAAGTGAAAAGGCCCGGACTCTGGGAGCTTCCCATGGGCACACCGATGCGCGAGATTCTCAATGACCATGCAGGCGGCATGCGCGATGGCCTGCGTTTTCGCGGCCTGCTGCCCGGCGGAGCTTCGACCGACTTTCTGGTGGAAGAACACCTTGACACACCAATGGACTACGGAAATGTGCAGAAGGCGGGCAGCCGCCTGGGTACTGGAACCATGGTTGTGCTGGATGATGAGACGTGTCCGGTGGGCATGGTCTGGAACCTTGAGCACTTCTTCGCGCAGGAGTCGTGCGGCTGGTGCACGCCATGCTGGAGCGGGCTGGCGTGGACGGAAAAGATTTTGTTCGCGATGGAACAAGGCAAGGGAAGCACCCGCGATCTTGAAACGCTTACGTTCCAGACAAAATTTCTTGCTCCCGGAAATACGTTTTGCGCTTTTGCGCCGGGAGCCGTGGAACCGCTGCAGAGCGCGCTGAAGTATTTCGCTGATGATTTCCGCCGGCACGTTGATGAACAGCGGTGTCCGTGGAGGCAATGAGCGTGGCGACTATTTATATCGACAATGAGCCCAAGCAGGCCAACCCTAAACAGAATCTTCTCCACGCCTGTCTTTCGCTGGGCTATGACCTGCCTTATTTCTGCTGGCATCCCGCATTGGGATCAGTGGGAGCGTGCCGCCAGTGCGCGGTCAAGCAATTCCGTGACGAGCGGGACACAGCAGGTAAGCTTGTGATGGCCTGCATGACGCCAGCCGCGGAGGGCACGCAGATTTCAATCACCGACGCTGAGGCCGCGGCCTTCCGCGCGGCTGTGATTCAGGGCCTGATGCAGAACCATCCGCACGATTGCCCGGTCTGCGACGAGGGCGGCGAATGCCATCTTCAAGACATGACCGTGATGACGGGCCATCGCTCGCGCGCTTACAGCTTCGGTAAAAGAACGTTTCGCAATCAGTATCTCGGCCCTCTTGTGAATCATGAAATGAACCGCTGTATTCAGTGCCAGCGGTGCGTACGTTTTTATCGCGAATACGCGGGCGGAAATGATCTGAACGCATTTCGTCTCCGCGACAATATCTATTATGGACGGCATGAAGACGGCGTTTTAGAAAGCGAATTCAGCGGCAATCTGGTCGAGATCTGCCCGACGGGCGTATTCACGGATGCGACTCTCAAACGCCACTACACGCGTAAGTGGGACCTCCAGATGGCTCCTTCCGTCTGTGTTCATTGCGGGCTGGGTTGCAACACCACTGCTGGCGAACGGTACGGCGAACTTCGCCGGGTTGAGAATCGCTATAACCACGAGGTGAATGGCTACTTCCTTTGCGATCGCGGCCGCTTCGGCTACGAGTTTGTAGAGAGCAGCTTGCGCGTTCGCTACCCTCTTTTGAACAGCAAGGCTGCAACAGAGAGCGAGGCACAGGAGCGCTTCGGCGCAATGCTGCGCGAAGGCGATGTGATCGGCATCGGGTCACCGCGAGCCTCTCTGGAAGCCAACTTTGCGTTGCGCACACTGGTCGGCCCGGATCGCTTCTTTGCCGGCGTTCTCGACGAAGACTTGCTGCTGTTGTCGGCCATGCTTAGCATCCTTCGTGAAGGCCCGGCGCGGTCCGCTTCGCTCGATGATGCGGAACACTCGGATGCTGTGCTGGTGCTCGGCGAGGATGTAACGAACGTCGCGCCAATCATGGCGTTGCGACTGCGGCAATCTGTGCGTCAAGCGCCCATGCGCATTTCTGACGCTCTGCACATTCCGGAGTGGCTCGACCAGGCAGTGCGCGAAACCGTGCAGGGTGCGAAGGGGCCGCTTTTCATTGCTTCACCGTACGCAACGAAGCTTGATGACATTGCAACGTCCACCTATCGCGCTGCGCCAGACGATCTTTCACGACTGGGCTTCGCAATTGCACATGCGATCGACGCTACAGCTCCCGAGGTGACGGGGCTTTCGCCAGAATGGGAGACGATGACTGCAGCGATCTCTGCAGCCTTGCTTGGCGCGCAGCGTCCGCTGATCGTTTCCGGCGCAAGCTGCCGCAGCCGGAGCGTCATTGAAGCAGCGGCTCAAATTGCATGGGCTTTGTGCAAAGTAGGCCATCCGGCAAATCTCAGTTTCACTACGCCAGAGTGCAACAGTTTTGGATTGTCGCTGATGGAGCCGCGCCCGCTCTCCGAGGCATTCCGGTCGATTCAGAGTAAGCCGACGAGTACGCTGATTGTCCTTGAAAACGACCTGTTCCGCCGTGCGCCCGCAAGCGAGATGACAGCGCTGCTGCGCGGCGTCCGGCATCTGGTTGTGCTCGATCATCTTGTCAACGCCACTACAGAAGCAGCCGAGCTTGTGCTGCCCGCCGGCACCTTTGCCGAATCCGACGGCACACTCGTGAATAGCGAGGGACGCGCGCAGCGATTCTTCCAGGTTCTCGACCCCAGCACCGATGTGCAGGAGAGCCGGCGATGGTTGCGTGAAGGCTCCGTGGCCGCGGGCCTCAACAACGAGGCACAATGGCAGACTCTTGACGACCTCATCACGGCGATGGCCGCGGAGATACCGGCGTTCGGAGCTGTCCCAACGGTCGCGCCATCGCGCAGCGCTGTTGGCAAGATCGCTCGCGAACCGAACCGGTACAGTGGCCGCACTGCGATGCTCGCCAACATCAGCGTGCACGAACCCAAGCCGCCTGACGATCCCGACTCCGCCCTTGCTTTCTCGATGGAGTCCGGTCCGGAAGCGGCCCCGTCTTCGTTGATTCCTTTTTTCTGGGCGCCCGGTTGGAACTCCATTCAAGCGGTGAACAAATTTCAAAGCGAGGTGGGAGGCTCACTGCGTGGTGGCGATCCCGGGGTCCGCTTGATCGAGCCGTCGCAGAAATCAGGTTGGCAGTACTTCTTTACGATCCCCTCTCCATTCAAGGCGCAGCCGGGTGAATGGCTGCTTGTCCCCATCTTTCATATTTTCGGCTCAGAGGAACTGAGCCGCCGCGCGCAAGGCATCGCGCAATTGCTCCCGCGCCCTTATGTTGCGTTGAACCCATTGGAGGCATCTCTGCTGGGCGCAAAAGCTGGCGAGCAGATCAAGGTGGCTGTTGAAGGCGCCCAATTCGAACTGGAACTCATATTGCGAGCTGACCTGCCGCGCGGCATGGCTGGTCTGCCTGCGGGATTACCCCCACTCGAAAGCGTGATGCTGCCGGCCTTCTGCAAGCTTGCGCCGACCGGGGCTGAGATCCCGGCCAGAGGTGCATTATGATGTCGAACCTCTTCCCTGCGCTGGTCATTGCTGTTGTTTTGTTCGTGGTGCTCAATCTCTCAGCCGGATTGATCTGGGTGGAGCGCCGTTTGCTCGCGCTGTGGCAAGACCGGTACGGTCCTAATCGTGTGGGACCATTCGGTCTGGGCCAAATCGTCGCCGACTCGATCAAGCTCTTTTTAAAAGAAGACTGGATTCCACCGTTCGCGGACGAGCCGGTATTTGTCCTTGCACCGGCCATTGTTGTGGCTACCGCGCTGATCTCGTTCGCGGTCGTTCCATTCGCTCCGGGATTCGTCATTGCCGATCTCAACATTGGCCTGCTGTTTCTTCTGGCCATGTCCTCGCTGGGCGTTTACAGCGTGGTTCTGGCGGGATGGTCTTCAAATAATAAGTACTCACTGCTTGGAGGCATTCGCGCCTCAGCGCAAATGATGAGCTACGAGGTTTTCATGGGGCTTTCGCTTCTCGGCGTCGTCATTCTCGCTGGCTCGTTCCGTCTCACCGATATTGTCGAGGCACAAAGAGGAATGTGGTTCGTGATTCCTCAATGCCTCGGCTTCGTTCTCTTCCTCATCGCCGGTGTTGCTGAAACGCGGCGCCTGCCCTTCGATCTTGCGGAAGCGGAGAGCGAATTGATTGCGGGCTTTCACTCGGAGTACTCGGGGATGAAGTTCGGCATGTTCTTCGTTGGTGAATATATCGGCGTGATTCTGATTTCGGCCATGATCTCACTGTTGTTCTTTGGCGGCTGGCTGGGCCCCGTATTGCCGCCGGCGCTGTGGTTCGCCGGGAAGACGATGTTCTTTATCTGTTTATTTATTCTGTTTCGCGCGGCGCTCCCCCGTCCGCGATTTGATCAGCTCATGTCGTGGGGCTGGAAGGTGATGCTACCCCTCGCACTGCTGAATTTGCTGGTGACCGGAGCCGTTGTGCTGGCCCGGAGATGAAGGAGGAGTTCTGTGCTCAGCTTGATTCGTTCCCTGTGGGAAGTGTTTCGGCACGCCTTTGCACGGCGTGTGACGGTCCAGTATCCGGAACAGAAGGCCTATCTGTCGCCTCGATATCGGGGCCGCATTGTTCTCACCAGTGACCCCGACGGCGGAGAGCGCTGCGTGGCGTGCAATCTGTGCGCTGTGGCCTGTCCGGTTGACTGTATCTCGCTCCAGGCAACCGAGGATGAGCATGGCCGAAGATATCCCGAATTTTTCCGCATCAACTTTTCCCGCTGCATTTTTTGTGGCTATTGCGAAGAAGCGTGCCCGACCTATGCGATTCAGCTGACACCGGACACCGAAATGGGCGAGTACAAACGGAAAAATCTCGTATATGAGAAAGACGACTTGATGATCAACGGCCCGGGAAAGTATCCCGATTACAACTTCTGGCGCGTTGCGGGAGTTGCCATCGGCGGCAAAGACAAAGGGCAGGCCGAGAACGAGCTCGCGCCTGTCGATACGCATAGTCTGATGCCTTGAGAAAATGTCATGATCACACTCTTCTATCTTGCCGGTCTTCTTGCCGTCGTTGCCACGCTGCTCGCCATTACGCAGCGGCACGCAGTCCATGCACTGCTCTACCTGATCGTGTCATTGCTGGCAGTCGCAGTGGATTTCTATGCATTGGGCGCGCCCTTTGTGGCAGCGCTCGAAATCATGATCTACGCGGGCGCCATCATGGTGCTCTTCGTGTTCGTCGTGATGATGCTCAACCTGGCAGAGCACGCGATGGAAGTAGAACGCGAGTGGTTGAAGCCGCGAAACTGGCTGGTGCCTGCGCTCCTTGCTCTGATCTTGTTAGGTCAGTTGATCTATTGCACCGCGGCTTCCCGCAGCGCGCTTTCTCTCACGAGCTCAGTTGGGCCTAAGCAAGTTGGCGTGGCTCTATTCGGGAGTTACTGGATCGGCGTCGAACTCGCGTCCCTGTTGTTAATGGCGGGCCTGGTCGGTGCATATCATCTGGGACGTCAGGCCATTGCGAAAGAGGAGAAACACCATGTCACAAGTACCGATGCAGCACGTACTGATACTCGCAGCGATCTTGTTCATGCTGGGTCTGGCGGGACTTCTCACGCGGCGTAACCTTATCTTCACGCTCATGTGCATTGAGATCATGCTCAATGCGAGCGGACTGGCATTTGTCGGGGCGGGGTCGCGGTGGGCACAGCCGGATGGGCAGGTGATGTTCCTATTCATTCTCGCCATGGCAGCCGCCGAGGTATCGATCGGATTGGCCTTCGTACTTCTCTTTCACAAAAGGCAGCTTACGTTGGATGTGGATGCTGCCAGCGAGATGAGAGGTTGATATGCTTCACCTGCTGTGGCTTGTTATAGCTATTCCATTCGCCAGCGCTGCCTTGCTTGCGCTATTCGGCTCCAGCCTGTCGCGCCGCGCAGTCGCAGTGGTGGGTACGGGTTCTATTGGATTGTCCGCATTCTTGATGCTGTTGATTAGCGCCGCGTTCCTTGCGTCTCCGCAGCCTGGCAACGCCTATGTCCAGCACCTGTGGACGTGGATGAGCAGCAGCGGATTTCAGCCCGAGATCGCTTTCTATCTCGATCCCGTTTCACTCCTGATGCTTCTGGTCGTCACCTTTGTCGGCTTTCTCATTCATCTCTACTCAGCTGAGTACATGCGCAACGATGAAGGGTATGCGCGGTTCTTCGCTTACATGAATCTCTTTGTGGCGTCGATGATCACGCTCGTACTGGCGAACGACTTGCTGTTGTTGTACCTGGGATGGGAAGGCGTCGGGCTGTGCAGCTTCCTGCTGATCGGTTTCTGGTATCGCGATCCGCAGAATGTGCGCGCAGCGAGCAAAGCCTTCATCGTGACGCGGTTCGGAGACACCGCTTTTGCCGTGGGGCTGTTCCTCCTGTTTACGCGACTGGGAACGCTGGACATTCAGGAGGTGATGCATCGAGCTGCAACGCAGTGGAGCCCCGGCAGCGGCATTGCAGTAGCGGCAGCAGCGCTGTTGCTCGGCGGTGCAGTCGGCAAGTCGGCGCAATTACCGCTGCAGACCTGGTTGCCGGATGCAATGGCTGGTCCTACGCCCACGAGCGCTCTGATTCACGCCGCGACGATGGTCACCGCGGGAGTGTATCTGATCGCGCGCACGCACGTTCTTTTCACTCTGGCGCCTTCTGTTCAATTCCTGGTTGCCGTCATCGGAGCCGCCACGATGTTACTGGCGGCCTGCAGCGCGCTCGCTCAGCGCGATATGAAGCGCGTGCTGGCCTATTCCACCATCAGCCAGATAGGCTATATGTTCCTGGCGCTTGGATTGGGAGCGTGGTCGGCTGCCATGTTCCATTTCATGACGCACGCCTTCTTCAAGGCCCTGCTCTTCCTGGCTGCCGGAGTCGTGATTCATGCGGTGCATGAGCAGGACCTGTATCGCATGGGCGGTCTCCGCTCGGAGCTGCGGCTTGCCTTCTGGTCGTTCGTGATTGGCGGTTCAGCGTTGGCCGGCTTACCGCTGATAACCGCAGGCTTCTTCAGCAAAGACCTCATTTTGTGGCAATCGTGGGCAGGTCCGAACGGGAATGCGTGGTTCTGGGTCGCGGGCATGACCGGCGCCATGCTCACCTCGCTTTACACCTTCAGGATGATCCTGCTCGCCTTCTACGGTCCGCAGCAGGCGCACGTAAAGGCGGAGAGCGGCTTCGCAGTTCGCGTCGTTCTGATTGTGCTCTGCTTTTTGTCGCTTGTGGGTGGATACGTCGATACTCCGCCACACTTTGGCGGGGTACCCGCGCTGTCCAATTTTCTAAACAGCGTGTTGCCGCCGCTTGAAGAGGTTCACGTAGGCCCGATTACTGAGACCCTTACTGCGCTCTCCGCGAGCACTATGTTCGCGCTTGGCCTTGGATTGGCGTATCTGATCTTTGGACCGCAGCGTTCGCGGTTGCCCGCGCGCAACCTACTCGATCAACTGTGGCTCGCCGGCTGGGGCTTCGACTGGTTGTATGACAAGGTGCTCGTTCGCCCGTTCCAATGGATTACGCGCAAGAGCGCGGGCGACGTTGCGGATATGCCGATTAACGGTCTGGCGCAAGTGACCGTGCTGGGCTACCGTGCGTTACGGCTGACGCAGACGGGACGCGTGCGTTGGTATGCGACCGGACTCGCCATGGGCACGGTTGTGATCCTCGCCATTGCATTGTTTGTGCGTTGAGGTGCTGGCATGATTCTTCCCGGTCTTGTCTTGATTCTGATC
>JBAVYX010000193.1:0-9183 GCA_049588475.1 Silvibacterium sp.
GATCGCGGGTCGGGTTACCATTTCGCGATTCTTTCACGTCACCAGCCAGCAACTCTGAAAGTTGCAACACATCCGAGAATGTTGTTCAAGTACTGCACCGGTCGGTGTCGACAGCGCTTGCGCAGCGCCCCTTCCTTCTTACTGTCGGGGATCGCGGAGCTGTAAATCGGCGCCAGTCCGTGTTGATCACGCGAGGTTGAGGATGGGATGGATCGCCGAGCGCCTTGCGAAACAAACGCTTGGCCGCATCGGCGTCACGGAACGCTGACAGCAAGAAATCGATGGTGGCACCCGCGGAATCGATGGCCCGATACAAGTAGCACCAGCGCCCCTTCACGCGAACATTAGAACCATCCATTGATGGCGAACACCTTGCCGCTGGTATAACTGCGAAGCGCGCGGCGAACGCGATCTTTGGCCTGCTCGCGGGCGACCCACTTGCGCTCTGCTCCGATGCAGAGTGCCGTAAGCGCAAACCCGGTGACACCGGTGCTTCCGCGTGACTCATCGCCCTTCTTTGCGTTGTCCGTTGAATCGCCGTGGATGAGGTCTTTGCATATCCCTGTCTCAGGATCGGTCGCGTCCCAGAAGTACTGGAAGCAGCGGCGAGAAAGATCATCGAGGAGCGCATCGTCATGGTGCCTGGCTATGGCAAAGCTTCGACCGCAAATTGCGGCAGCGGTTACACACGCCGCGCCTTCCAGAAAGGTGCGGCGATCGACGAACGTCTTCAATGTATTCATATTTCTACCGGACGAAATGATTGAAATCCCTAGAGCAGTCAGATCAACGGGCGATGAATCTCGAGAGGGACTGATGCAGCAAAGAAAGAGCGCGCTAACGGCTCGGCAGTTGCACCCTCGGCCTGGGTTGCCTTCATCGCAGCATTTCTTTCCTTGAAAATAATGAATCTACGGGCAGCAGATATGCGGCGGAAACCATCGACATAGATATGAAAAGTTTACTGCGGTCACTTCTTCTCCTCTGTTGCTGCGTTGTACCGGTTGTGTGACAGGCCCAGGTCGTCGTGGCAGTAAACCCTCAGTACCATCACCGTCATCGCCACTATTACCATCATCACCATTACTATTACCATCATCCCCACTACTACTATCATCACTACTAGGTGCTGGGGAGTGGCAGAATTGCAGACGAGCTGGTTCTTCAGAACAGCCATCAGGCAACTCCGTCGGATTGCCAATCCGCCGTGTTTTTTAGCCAATTTGCCATGTTTTTTGTGCATTTTTGAGTGGCTGTTTTGATGCTGTTCGTTTCCAACTATTGTGCATTTTTGTGCGACGCACTGCAAGACGAAAAGCCTTTGTATCACTAGGTAAATCAATAACTTATGCGGGTATAATATGGGATGTTAGTTCCAACGTACCTTTTGCATCGATCCCAGTCGCGCCGCGACTGCCTCAGGTCGCTCTCATGGGCCGAATGGCAAGAACACCCTGGTCAATTTTGACCAGCACTCCGGAGCCTGAAACTTCGATACTGTCGACAGTAGCCCTCCCCTCGAGTAACCCGTGGATTTAGACCTTCAATGCCTGGGAGACGGGGGCCATGAGGTGTTTAGCATATGCGCATAGCTCTGATCGCGTCTCCCTTCATCTCTGTTCCCCCAACCCGCTACGGCGGCACAGAACTCTTCATTGCCTATCTTGCAGAAGGCTTGGAACGACGGGGGATCGAAGTGGTGGTGTATTGCAACGGCGAATCCACAGTCAACGCAGAGACGCGATCCTACTATCCGCGGGCCGAGTGGCCGCTATCTACCGCCACCTCCGGCATGTTGAAGGAGCTCGATCATGTGTCTTGGTCGATTGAAGAAGCCGCGAAGACGTGCGATCTGATTCATATCAACAGTGCGTCCGCGATCACCTATTCCAGATACGTATCCACGCCCTTCGTTTGCACTCTGCATCATCCGTATGAGACTGCCCTGACGCGCATGTACGAACGTTATCCGGAGATCCACTACGCGGCGATCAGTGAGCATCAGGCTTCCGTTCATCCCTCACTCGCAGTCACGACGATCCATCACGGTATCGACATGACCAAATACCGGCTGCAGACAAAGAAGCAAGATTATCTTTGCTTCCTGGGGAGGATTGCTCCGATTAAAGGCGTCCACATCGCGATCGACGTTGCAGAGCGGGCGGGATTTCCGCTGAAGATCGCCGGCGAGATCCAGCCGATCTTCCGAGACTACTTCGACACGACGGTGAAACCGCACATCGATGGGCACCTCATCGAATATGTGGGGGAGGCGGATCTGGAGATGAAGAACCAGCTGCTTGGCGGGTCCCGTGGACTGCTCTTCCCGATTCAGTGGAGCGAGCCCTTTGGTCTGGTGATGCTTGAGGCGATGGCCTGCGGGACGCCCGTCTTTGCGTTCCCCGGCGGTTCGGTGCCGGAGATCGTTCGACCCGGCATCTCCGGCGCCATCAGCTCCTCCGCGGAAGAGATGGCGGACGCAGTGAGGAGCGCTACATACGAGCCGGAGGTGGTGCGCGATTGGGTAGAGCAAGGGTTTTCGGTGGACATCATGGCGCAACGCTACGTCGCACTCTATGAAGGGATTCTCACCAACGGTCTTGATTCCCGCGTTCGGCTCGATTTCGCCAAAGAGATCGCGGCATGAACGATGCTCCTACCGCGGAAGCTAAGCTAGAAGACATGGGATTGCGGCCGATTGCCGCGCCACCTGAACCTCGGTTCCGCTACACGGAACCTCACCTCTCGAATGTGGAGAGCCTGGCGCTGATTCGCGGAAGAACGTTCTTCGTCTCCGATCGGTCTGGGAACCTGATGCCACCGGGCGCTCCACACGTTGGCCTGTTTCGGGAAGACACTCGCTACCTGAGCCAGATTGAACTGCTGGTGAACGGCTTCCCGCCGAGTGTTCTTTCCGCGACGACCGAAGGTGCTTATGCCAACCGAGTGGAGTTAACGGTGAAAGGTAGCATACCAGGCGAGGGCCTGGATATTCCGGTTAATACCGTCTTCGTGCATCGCGAGCAGATTCTGGAGAGCGAGGGCCTTCATGATATTCTTCAGATCCAGAACTTCCACAGCGAGACCGCGCATCTCGTCGTCGAGATCACCTACGACTCTGATTTCATGGATATCTTTCAGGTGCGCGGCGTCATCCGCGGCAAGAGTGGGCGCTACTTCGAACCGTTGATCACTGAGACACAGATGACCTTCGTTTACGAAGGTCTCGACGACCGTGTTCGCACCACGGCGCTCTCCTTCGATCCCATTCCAGCGAGGATCTCCGGACACACAGCGCGATGGGAATTTAACTTGGAACCGCGCAGCCAAGCGCAGATTACTGCGACAGTTGTGACGCGAGCGCTGCCGAAACACTCTCTCCCCTCCAGCTTAACGTCTTCGTCCACCTCGCCCCCTTGGATGAGTGAACATGAAAGAGTCGAGAAGCACGAGGAGAAGCTCCATCTTTATTTAACTTCGTGGGAGCAGGACTGCACGCGGTTCAAATCCAGCAATGAGATATTCAACACGATGCTCTGCACGTCGTTGCGGGATTTTTATTCCCTGCAGATCCCTGAGGGGCCAAACAAGGCGATTGCGGCCGGCGTGCCCTGGTTTGCCGCACTCTTCGGTAGAGACTCCCTCATTTCCTCCTTTCAGACATTGGCCTTGAACCCTTCGTTGGCGCACGGCACATTGCGTTCCCTCGCAGCGCTTCAGGGACGGGTGGAGTGCGCCGATAATGACGAGCAGCCGGGCAAGATCCTGCATGAACAGCGCTTTGGTGAAATGACGACGACCGGCGAGGTCGCGTTCGGAAAGAACTATGGCTCCGTCGATGCGACGCCGCTTTTTGTCATTCTGTTGAGCGAGTATTTCCAATGGACTGGCGATCAGGAGCTGTTGGAGGAGATGAGGTCCCCACTCTTAGCCGCGATCAATTGGCTAATCGGATACGGTGACATGGATGGCGATGGCCTGATCGAATATCAAAGAAAGAGCGACAAAGGTCTACTCAATCAGGGTTGGAAGGATTCTGGTGATGCCATGGCGCATGCTGACGGAACTCTGGCGCAGGCGCCGATCGCGCTCGTTGAAGAGCAAGGATATGCGGCCGATGCCTTCCGGCGCGCAGCTGCGCTCTTACGTTTTCTGGGCGATCCCGAGCAGGCAGACCAGCTGACAATGCGCTCAAAGGAGTTAATACAAGAGCTGGATCAGTCGTTCTGGCTGCCTGAGGGCGCGTACTTCGCCATGGCGCTCGACCAGGATAAGCGGCCGCTTGCCGTTATGTCTTCCAATCCTGGACATTTGCTCTTCACTCAAACCATCAATGACCAGCGCGCGCGAGATGTGGTGACAAAGCTGATGGCACAGGGCCTCTTTTCCGGCTGGGGCATTCGTACTCTTTCGGACGAAGAGCAGACCTACAACCCAATGAGCTATCATCGCGGATCCGTGTGGCCGCATGACAATTCGTTGATCGCGTTTGGCATGGCGCGTTACGGCTACCAGCAGGAGGCCTCGGTGATTCTTTCAGCGCTGTTCGAAGCCTCCCGCCACTTTCGCGAGTACCGCCTGCCGGAGTTGTTCTGCGGGAACCAGCGTCATCATCGTGATGAACCGGTGCAGTATCCAGTCTCCTGCTCACCGCAGGCCTGGGCTTCCGGTGCCCCCATTGTAATTTTGACAGCACTCCTGGGGCTGAAACCGGACGCGTCCGGCGGAGAGCTCAGGATCGTGAATCCACAACTACCCGAGTTCCTGACCTTTCTTGAGGTCCGTGGCCTGCGCGTCGGCAAAAGCTGGCTCGACCTGGATTTTCTTCGCCAGGGCGACAGAACTTCGTGCCGGATCGTGGGACGAAGGGGCGAAGAGCTGGCCGTCAGTATCACTTATCGGTGAGATTACAGGGACGGAGAACAAGCGGTTTCGGCCTTAGAAAAGATGTTGCTCGGCTCGGCGGGGGATGCTTGCGCCGACTGGAATGCGGAACGACATGAGGATGGGGCCATCGATTCCAAGGGTGCCACCATCGATTTCTTGCTGTCAACGTTCCGTAACGCCGATGCTGCCAAGCGCTTGTTTCGCAAGGCGCTCAGCGATCGATCCCATCCTCAACCTCGAGTGATCAACCACCGACCTGGCACCGATCTACAGCTCCGCGATCCCCGACAGTAAGAAGGAAGGGACGCTGCGCAAGCGCTGTCGACACCGACCGGTGCAGTACTTGAACAACATTCTCGAACAGGATCATCGAGCCATCAAACGTCGCGTGAAGGCCAAGCAGGGTTTCCGAGAATTCCAGGCGGCTCGGCGAACGATTCAAGGCTACGAAGCAATCCACATGATCCGGAAGGGGCAAGTTCGATGGGTGGCAGGAGATGATCTTCTTCGGCAGATTGTGTTCATCGACAGTCTTTTCGATTTGGCAGCCTAAGAACGCACGACAAACGGTCGGCGACAAACTTGTCTCTCCATTTGAAAACTTGCAACACTACCAAACGGGGCTGTCCCGCTGACGATGCCGACGCGAGTGAGTCGCTCGGGTATTTTCAATGCGCAAGCGGCGGCATACGAGCCACCCCCGGAATATCCGAGAATGGCGAAGCGGACGAGCGCGAGTTGATTTGCGAGTGCGACTACATCGGCTGGCCAGTCCCCTATGTGTCTGCCGGGCTGGAACTCCGAGCGCCGAGGGCAGGCCGGTCTGGGGCAATCACGCGGATGTTGAGCCTGTTTGCGAGCGTCTCACCACCAAACAGACCCCATTCCAACCTGCTACTTGGCGAGCCGTGGAAATAAAAGATTGGAGTTCCATCAGGGGCGCCATATTCGTCAAAGGCAAGCAGACGGCCACTTGGCAATCGAAGCTGCTGGTTGACCTTAGTCATGATTTCTTGGTCTGCTTGTCCCCGCACAGCGACAATCCTAGATTGTTCGTCGCGTTGCAACTTGCGCCACAAACTCACATGCGTGAAGGGCGATCCAGATGACTCGTTGGCCACTATCGGCTGCACGCGGCCAGCATTGCAATACGTTAACTCACGCATTGTCGTAAGTCTGCATCTTGAGCAAAATTGCACAGTTTCAGCATCTCCGAGGGAAGATACTATCCGTAAGCCCCGGGGAATGGTGGTGGTTGAGATACCAATTTCACTCAATGCGCTTCATCTGGGATGGGCTAGTAGTTATCCATAGGAGTTGTCGCGATGCGAGAACTCGGGCAACACACAATTCTGCTGCGCAAACACATCATGTTACCCAAAGGTGTTGCTCTGGCCGGGGACACCTTATGTGAGGGGTGGGTTGTCCTCCAGTCAGGTGATGCGTCGTGGCTGGATAAAACAATTCAAAGCCTTGGGTGGCATTCTACTGTGCTCACAAGAGAGTATCAGAAGAGTGGATTGGCGAGTTGTGCTCAAGGTGCAATTCATAGAGCGGTACAGCTGGCGCTTCGGAAGATAAGTAACCGCTTCAATGCCGCTGAAATCGGGCATGTTGTGGTGGCCAAATATCTGTGGTTCTATTTTGCGAGGGTCAGCATCTTTCCCCGTTACATCCAGGAGAGCCCCTTCCTGGGCTTCTGCGACGAACTTTCAACACCGTTCGTTCCTATGGCATTCGATGGAGGAGATCAGCGGACGTAGCAAATGAGCCGGCTCCATGACGGCAGTTGGAGTTTCATCATGATGCCTATCGGGGCTTTTCGCATTTCGCGGTATGCGCACGCGCACGTGGATGCGGTTCTGGATGTCGGCAGCGAGGCGGTCATCGATACAAGCATTGCGAATCTACGCGCATTTGTCGAGGTTTGGCTTGAGTCGGCCCAACTACGGAAAGCACTTAACTCACCAGCTGTCCATGCATTGGAGCGACGTGCTGTAATTGCCCATATCTCTGAACGGATGGGAATTAGTGAGCAAACGCGGAACCTGCTCTTCATTTTGAGTGACCGGTATCTACTGAGCAATTATCCGGCGATCGTTGATGCGATTGAAGTGTTCTGCGAAGAGCGTCGAGGGATAAAGCGTGCTCATATCACATCGTCTCGACAACTTGAAGCAGGTGAACGAGAGACTCTCAGAGTCAAGATTGAGGCGAACGAGAACTCGAAAATCAAGATGACCTATGCCTTGTAGCCAAAAGTGCTGGGAGGTATTCGCATGCAGATCGGCTCAACCGTATGGGACGGCACTGTCAGGAAACGCCTGGATGATTTGTTGAGAATCCTTTCCGAAGATGATACCTGCAGGCCGCAGCGAGAAGAACGAGATTCACTAGAACATTGGGAAGATGACGGCGGTGCCTCCAGGACAGAAACATTGCCGAATTCCTTTTCTGTTGCTTTCATCGATGACTAATCTTACCAGTTCTCCCTTTAAGTATTTCGGGGAGCGGAAGGTGAGATCTTCACCTGAGCGCTCCGGCCACATCAACGCCCAGTCGTCTGTCCTTTGGTTTGGGCAACCCCGCAACTATGCGAAGGAAGTACATGCTCCTCTTATAGGTGCCAATCAAGTGGATTTGCGGAAGCCGCACGAACTTCTACCAACACCTCGTTGTCCTTGGGAATAGGCTTTCGAGTCTTGGATCTGGACTACCCTTGGGGGGGGCCGTATCTGCTACATACGGCGGCTTTCATATACTCATTTCCGGTGCGCTGGCCTGTGCTTTCCATCGTTAGACATGCACGCCCATCACAATGAGCGATAGCATCAGCGATGCCTCCGCGAAGATGCCGAGGCCCGGCGTTCATCGCGAAAGACCTGCACCAATGGCTCACAGACACGGGCGCAAAAACGCTGTACATCGAACCCGGCTCTCCATGGGAGAACGGCTACTGCGAATCGTTCAACTGCAAAAGCTGACGAGTTGCTGTCAACGGTGCAAAAGCCTCGAAATCTGCCATTGAGGGGACGGGTAAACCCGGCGTCTAGAGAGTCAATTTTCAATTAACACGTTTAAATGCAAACATGTTTGCGGAAGAGGAGGAACCCTTCAGACGGGTTGACAAAGACTTCCCGATGGACGACGTCAGATGGTCTACTAAGCCAAAGATCACATCATTAGCGCCGCGGCAGCGTCTGGGTTGAGCCCTCTATAATTTTTAGAATCGCTGTGAAGCCCTGAGCATCAAACGGACACAGTACAGTGATACGTTCATGTTGAGCCGCTCTCGCAGAGCAGTCTTGTTTCACTCCTTCTGTAAGGCCATTATGTCCAATCATGAAGTCAAGATCGCCCCTATCACGGGAAAAGAGCAAGCCACTCGATACGAGCTTACCGTTACCGCGGAAACTCGTATCCGATACGAGTCCTATGAGACTCTAGAATCTGCTCTTGACTCTTTCGACCCGTCGCTTACCGCGCGCGTTCGAAGTCATGTCGTCGAGGGAGTAAGGGGGGAAGGAAAGGCCGTCATCTTTTGCCTGGAGGATTCAGTCGAAAGGTTGTAAGCAGCCCCGGCTCGGCCCGCAGAGGGAAATCCTGCGACCTTCAGCGCAACTTTTACTGAGTGTGTCCAATATTGCTCAGACCAAGGGCGTTGGATCAGAGATGATCTCCTCACCATTGATTCAAGATCAATCTTCCCTCCGCAATCCTCACAAGGCGGTAGTGTTGCAAGTTCAAAAATCAGACAAGTTTGTCGCCGAGCGTCTGTCGTGCGATATTAGCCTGCCCAGTCAAATAGGCTGTCGATGAACTGAATCTGTCGAAGAAGATCATTTCCTGCCACCCATCGAGCTTGCCCCTTCCGGATCATATGAATTGCTTCGTAACCTTGAATCGTTCGTCGAGCCGCCTGGAATTCTCGGAAGCCCTGCTTGGCATTCACACGACGTTTGATGGCTCGATGATCCTGTTCGAGAATGTTATTCAAGTACTGCACCGGTCGGTGTCGACAGCGGGTGCGTAGCGTCCCTTCCTTTTTAATGTCGGGGATCGCGGAGCTGTAAATCGGCGCCAGGTCAGTGTTGATCACTCGAGGTTGAGGATGGGATCGATCGCCGAGCGCCTTCTGAAACAGACGCTTGGCCGCATCAGCGTCACGGAACGCTGACAGCAAGAAATCGATGGTGGCACTCGCGGAATCGATGGCGCGATACAAGTAGCACCAGCGTCCCTTCACCCGGACGTAGGTTTCGTCGACTCGCCAAGACTTGTTGGTCGGCTTGAGAT
>JBAVYX010000194.1:0-2503 GCA_049588475.1 Silvibacterium sp.
CGGCTACTAACTTATGAAACCGGACACTTCATTTGTTCTCAAAAGCGGACATTTTCACTTGCTTCCGACACTTCCGGATAGGCCACTAGAACGAAGCCGCAGGCGCCGAGGACGCTCGGTTGTGCCATACTTGGGGTGTATGGGCTTGCAGAGATCGCTTCATCGGCTTTCGTTGATCTAGCTAAATAGCTGATTACAGGCGTGCTTTGATTCAATCTCCATAGACTCACCGCATCCGCGGCAAACGCCTGCGGCTTCCTTCTTGCCTCCTAGTCGAAAACGCCTCGGATCAACACCTCGCCTTCCACTCGAATCATGGCCGAGGCGCTTCCGATGTAGGCTAGCGACAACTCGCCCGGGACTGTGAGAGTACTTTTTCCGGGCCGAGCGTCTACCGTGCGTGAGGTCGGTGCTCTGTCCGACCTCGATAATATATCCGCGGTTAGAGAAGAAACTCCGCGTGGCGCTCGACTGGACACTCGATCTTCTGTTCTCGAAAGATCTGTGCCAGTTTATCGATGTTCGACAGGAGCACCGGATGAGCAAGGACAATCTCCGGAACCTCCAGGGAGCAGGACCTGGGGTATCTCCGCCGGACAAGTCGATGTCGGTGTCCGGTTCCGCGTGATCCGGTGCGCTCTGGCAGCCTTTGGCACCATAATGCGAATACTCTGCCATTTCGTCCCTGAGGGCACGACTAAGATGAATCAGTGCGGTCGGAAGGATGCAGAGTAACAGATGAGTATACGGTTCAAAAGATCAGGGATACTGCGAGATGTTTGGCTTACCCCGATTAGTGGGTTGCTTCAGGCCTTATTTTGCATGAGCTCGCGCAATCGACCGGTGATGGTGTGTGCACTTGTGTTTCTGGGATTGTGCGCACCATCATTGATCGCCGCTCCTATCGAGGTGACGCAATGGCGCTCTGGCCTGATTGAACTGAATCAGGGCTGGCATGAACGTGACGGCGACGGGACGGAATGGTCCCGCCCAGAGTTCGATGACAGCGCATGGAATACAGTGGACCTGGCCGATCTGGGCCCTGCTCGACAGGGTTTGCACTGGTATCGGCGCCTAGTCAACTTTGGACCAGATCAACGCGAGCTTCGCCTGTTAATTGCTGGAGGCGATGGAACCTACGAATTGTTCGTTAACGGAATCCAGGTGCCGGGTCCGACTCTCCGCTCGTCCCTATTGGTCAGCCGGCCCGTAGAGGCCGTTTTCTCGATAAGTGACTCTAAGGGCATTTTCGAAATAGCTCTGAGGACGCGAATTCCGCCCGGCTATAGTGCCTGGCATCTGGCCCAATTCACGAATGTGACGGTCGGCCTTCCCACCGCCCTCGAATATGAGAGGCAGGCGCTCGAGAGCCAGCGCCTCGACGGCCTTGCGCCATCGATTTGCATCAATTTGTTGCTTTGCCTTGCGGGCGTAACTGCGCTGGCTCTATACGCTATCCAACAAACCCAGCGGGAATATGTCTTTCTCGGCCTATACCTATTGCTCGTGGGGATCTCCAATGGCCTTTCAATGCTCCAATCCTCCGGACTCGCGCCGTTGTCTGCGAATTTCCTGATTTCCGATCCGCTGATTTATGTCTGGGTTATCGCCCAGATCGAGTTCACATACAGCTTTGCTGGCCGGCGCGTGGGCCGGATTTGGCGAATCTATGAGGCGTCTCTTCTCGTACTGCTGATGCTTGCAGTTCTCACCTGGGTCGGCTTGTTTGCAAGTGATACCTATGTGTTGATTGAGGCGGCTGCGACAGCCCCAGTTGGGCTATTCTTATCGGCCCTGCTGTTCGTGTGGTATCGCCAAGGCAATCGTGAGGCCGGATGGCTCATACTTCCGAGCCTTGCTCCTGCCGTTTCGACTGCTCTCTTCGACCTCGGAACGGCGTCGATCACCCTGGGCTGGCAGTCATTCAATTTCCTCGTCGAACCGATTCAGATGGGTCCGATCGCTCTTCAACTGGTCGACATCGGGACCCTGGTGTTTTTGCTCTCCATAGCTGTCGTGATGTTTTTCCGGTTCAGCCGCGTAACCCGCGAGCAGGCGCGTGCGGCAGCGGAATTGGCTGCTGCGCGCGAGATTCAGCAAATGCTGCTGCCCAGCACGTTGCCGCAGCTTGCCGGAGTTCAGATCGCCGGAGCCTGGCAGCCTGCGCGTGAAGTCGGTGGCGACTACTTCGACGTGATTCGACTGGACAAAGATCGCCTCGGCATTTGCGTGGGCGATGTCGCCGGAAAAGGAATCACCGCCGCGTTGCTCATGGCGAGTCTCCAGGCATCCTTTCGCGCCTTCGCCACCACCGAGGCATCGCCTCAGGTGGTCTGTACCAAACTGAACAAGTTCCTTTTTGCAAACATCGCTCCAGGAAAGTTTGTAACTTTCTTCTACGCGGTGCTCGACGCCGACGCACGCACGCTCACCTACGAGAATGCCGGACACTCACCCGGACTTCTGTTGCGGAGCAGCGGCACGACAGAAACTTTGCAAGGAG
>JBAVYX010000195.1:0-2831 GCA_049588475.1 Silvibacterium sp.
GTACTGAAGATGGGAGTAGGCCTCCCGAAGCCGGCTTGCAGGAGCAGGCTTCAAACCGCCCGGTGCTGCTGCGTTCAAAAGGCGTGGTGGTGAGCGACCGTGGAAAAGTTATCCGTACGGATAGCAGATATGTGTTGAGAAGATGAGCGAAAGCAAACCGTACGATGATGCGTCGTTAATTCGTTAAGGTGCTGTCAAAACTGGGGTCATTTCGTCACTCCAGGATGAGTCAGGGCGAGACCTGTTTACGGACCTGACGGCAGTCGGCGTAGAGGCGGCATGAGCTCAACACAGGCTTCGGTATGGAACGTGAGAACCTTGTTGCGGATGGGAAGGGAAATGACAAGTGGCCAACACCATGAGGAAGAATACCGATGCCGCAATGAGGGGCGGAGCTGCCCGTAGTAGTGATGAAGCTCTTGTAGTGAGGGTGGAGTGAAGGGGCAGCGTTATCCGGTTGACGAAGGTCACCAACCCGCTTGTCGGGGAGGAGTGAGATGACATCAACGAAACCTTATGACATTGCTAAGCGAACGATCTGGGAGGCGTACCAGGCACCGACCGGTGCAGTACTTGAACAACATCCTCGAACAGGATCATCGAGCCATCAAACGTCGCGTGAAGGCCAAGCAGGGCTTCCGAGAATTCCGGGCGGCTCGGCGAACGATTCAAGGCTACGAAGCAGTCCACATGATCCGCAAGGGGCAAGTTCGATGGGTGCCTGGAGATGATCTTCTTCGGCAGATTCAGTTCATCGACAGCCTTTTCGATTTGGCAGCCTAAGAACGCACGACAAACGCTCGGCGACAAACTTGTCTGCATTTGAAACTTGCAACATTACCCTTTCAGAGGTCATCGGCCGCCTTTCACGACTTCGAGGCGAGCGAACTTCTGAGCCCGCTGCGTTCTGCGCTCTTCGTTGTAGAGCTGCGCAACGACAATTAACCTGCGAGGAATGGAATAAACTCGACATCTAACGGTTATCTGCAAGTAGGCTAATAAAGGGTCTCTGGAGTTTGACTGTGTTGCTGCTGCATCGCCAAATCCTGGTCCTCGTATTCGCATCGCTTTGCGCGGTCGACAGCATCGCCCAATCCCCCTTGCATGAGGAGGGATTAACTTCGTCCGCACCGACGCCGCAGATCTTCGCTCCTGGCGTGGTCTCTGGTCCGGCGAACGACGGTTCCCCTACGTTCTCGCCGGATGGCGAGACGATTTTCTTTACGCGCAGCTCCGCGAACTGGTCAGTCATTGTCGAGTCGCACAAGGTCAATGGACAATGGTCCCGCCCGACTCTGGCGCCCTTCTCCGGCGAATGGTCTGACTCGTCTCCAGGGATGTCCCCGGATGGAACTTATCTAGTATTCGAATCCAAACGTCCGAAACAAGGTGAATCCTCTGCTGGCATCGTGTCGAACCTTTGGCGCGTCGATCGCGTGGGCATTGGGTGGAGTGAGCCTAAGCGGCTACCGGATACGGTGAATCTTGATGGACAATCGCTCTGGAAGCCGAGCATCGCCACCGACGGAACGATCTACTTCGTTGCAATCGATGCGAAGGGAGGGAAGCGGCTGTTCTCCTCGCATTTCTTGAACAATGCCTATGAGCAGGCACAACCCCTTTCATTCAGCGATGGCACCACCTTGGATGTCGATCCGGAGATTGCGCCGGACCAATCGTTCCTGGTCTTCTGCAGTGCTGGCCGGTTGCCTGACGACAAAAAGGATCATCTCTTTATCGTGCGTAGAACCGCTCAGGGCTGGGGACAAGTGGTGCCGATCCGTTACGCCGGCGATGATTTAAACGGCTACAGTACAGACGACGAACCACATCTCGGACCAGATCATCTCACCCTCTACTTCAGCAGCGATCGCACTGTTCCGGCTCATTTCCCCCGCTCGCGCGAGCAAGCACAACGGGATTTCGAGCATATGGAGAGTTGGGGATACTTTACCGACTACACCAACGCTTGGTCTTTCCCGCTCAACGCCTGGCTTACAGATCACAACGATCATGGAAAAGCCACCGCGACGAAGTAATTCGAGGCGTCGTGTTAAGCCGGGGCGACGATGTTTATCAAGCTTGAAGCGTAGGATTTGGTCATGCTAGAAGTCGGGCATACCGACACGCACAACACGACCGCTCCACATGTGCCATCCGTCGGATTGGTCGTCGCAGCGAGAAGTAATATTGTGAACTTGCTCTTGCTCACAGTTTCATTTTGCTACGTCCGACCAATCACGGCTCAAACGTCAGGGGCCCCGGATAAAGCCCTTATAAAACGGATCGGGAACTCGCCTGCTTTGCATTTCAGAGAGGAACAGCTTCAGTTCCATTTTCCGACTTCCGATTGGGCAGTTGGTCCGGTATCGGGTGTAGCGGCTGACGGAAAAGGGACCATCTACGTCATGCAGCGTGGCAACAAGGCTGCTCCGATCCTGGCCTTCGACACAAAGGGAACTCTAATTCGTTCGTGGGGGAAGGGCGATTTTACTTTGCCGCACAATCTACGCGTCGACCCCGAAGGAAATGTTTGGGCGGTCGACGCAAGAGCTTCCCTGGTTATCAAATACTCGCCTGCAGGCAGGAAGCTGTTGACCATCATTGTAGGCCAAGCTCCAGATACGGGCAGTCCATTTCGAGGAGCTACAGATGTGGCCTTTGCTCCAAGCGGGCACGTATTGATTGCCGATGGGTACGGGAACGCGCGGATTCTGGAATATAACGCTGATGGTCAGCGGATACGTGAATGGGGGCGCCCCGGTACTGGCCCTGGCGAATTTCATCTCCCGCATGCAATTCAAATCAGCAGAAACGGGATCGTTTATGTG
>JBAVYX010000196.1:0-6499 GCA_049588475.1 Silvibacterium sp.
TGGCTTCGCAAGGTCGTATCCGGTTACTACCAATACCACGCCGTTCCCGGCAACATCGACCAGCTGCGCATCTTCAGAAGGCGCGTAAACCGGCTGTGGCGTAACGTTCTGGCTCGCCGCAGTCAAACTGCGAAGAAGAAGTGGAAGCAACTTATCCCGGTCTTGGAAAGGTGGATTCCACCGCCCCGAGTTCTACACCCCTACCCAGAAGCACGCTTCCACGCCACGCATCTTCGTAAGAGCCGTATGCGTAAACGCGCTCGTACGGATCTCTCCGGGGGGGCGCTCAGCGATGAGCGTCCCTACCGGGACCGGAACTCGGAAACGTCAATCTCTGTTCGCTACTAATGCAGCTACCCCACCCTCCGAATTGTCGCCCACCCTTCCCCTACGCCAAATTGGGGCTACTGGGTCAGCCGGTTTGTTGACGCGTGCATCGGCTAATCATTCGTCGTCGACATTTGGACCTAGTATGATTCGTTAACTCGAATTTATTCGTCGCGGAGAAGAATCATCGGGTCGACGGCGAGAGCACGGCGGGCGGGGATCAAGGCAGCGACAATGCCGACGCAGAGCATGGTGAGAATGACTCCGCCAAGGATGACTGGGTCCTTTGGCGTGGCCTGATACACGATGGATGAAAGAACGCGCGTAGCCAGGATACCGAGGATCATGCCGGCGGCAGAGCCGATGACGAGCAGCCGGAAAGCGCGCCCCAGCGCTGCGATGAGCACCTTGCGCTGATCGGCGCCGAGGGCGATGCGGATGCCGAGCTCGCGGAATCGTTTGCTGACGGTATAGGAGGCCATACCGAAGATGCCGGTAATGGCGAGCATCGCGCCCAGCAGGCCCAGAACACCAAGAGAGACCGTCGCCACACGGGCGGCGAAGAGAGCTGAATCCAATTCGCTGTTCCAGGTCTTGATCTCGAGTGGCATCGCGGGATCGAGGCCACGCATCGAGCGCTGCAAGGCAGCGGCGATCTCCTGCGGGTCACGCTGTGAGCGGACGATCATCCAGGTGTTGCTGGACACATGTTGCAGGAAGGAAAAGAACATCGCCGGCTTCTGATCTTCGGTGAGGGTCTCGTACTTGCCGTCTTCCACCACGCCTACAACTTCTGCTCGCTGGCCGCCCCAGAACTTGAAGTGCCCTCCGATCGCTTTATCGACCGATCCGAATACCTTGCGGGCAAATTCGCGATTGATGATGGCTACCAAGGGAGCCTTGTCCTGGTCGTGCATGGTCAAGTTCCGGCCGGCGAGCAGTGCGGTCCCGGCGGCGCGGAAGTAGTCCGGCGAAACGCCGAAGTTCTGGGCATCGGCCGCTGCATTCGTGGGCCGGAAGTCGGTGGTTGTGTCGGCGAATACGTCCGAATCGTTACCGCTGAGACTGAGTGGAAGACGATCGGCATATCCCACGGCAGTGACACCCGGGATCGCCGCAGCAGCATCGAGCATGCGCTTCTGCATCTGCAAGCGCTGGCCGCCACTATATCCAGCCATCTGCAGATCGGTCTTTACGAGCATCACTCCTTTAGGCTGAATGCCGTAGTTGCTCTGGAGCGAGCGCGCCAGGCCGCGCACAGCGACGAGCGAAGCGGTCACCAGAACAGCGCAAATGGCGATTTGCAGACCCAGCAGCACGTCGCGCAACGTAAAACGGCGTGCGCCGCCCAGGTCGGCAGCGCCGGAGCGAATGATCTGCCAGGGATCGGAGCGGAGCACCTGGCGCACTGGAACCATGCCGAAGAAGAGGCCGCTGAAGACGGCCAGCAGTAGAGCCAGGGCGTAGGTCGCCACGTCCGGATTCACTGGAACGTTGATCGGGATATCGGGAATCGGCCGCCAGGTGCTCAGCACGCGCAGGATGGCTACGGCTCCCGCCATGCCCACAACACCCCCGGCCAGCGAAAGCACAAGGGCCTCGGTGAGAAGCTGACGGACAATGAGCTGACGGCGCGATCCAAGAGCCATGCGGACGGCGATCTCGCGAGAGCGGTCCGCCGCCCGGGCGGCGAAGAGACTGCCCAGATTGGCGCACGCGGCGAGCAGAATGAGGCCTGCCAGAAGCATGAGGCCGGCCATGAAAGCGCGAGTGGGCCGGGCGAGGGTGTTTCCGGCGAGTCCGGGCCGGGACAGGGAGAATTTCAGGCCGTCATCCGATTTGGGATACGCCTTTGCCAGAGAAGCCGCGATGGTGTTCAGGTCCGATGTGGCCGCCGCCGGCGTCACTCCAGGTTTAAGGTGGCCGGCTACCCAGGCCGAATGATTGCCGCGTTCCTCCAGCGAATACCAGTCGAGAATTTGGGGCGCATTGACGATGGGAAGCCACAGATCGGGCGCGAAGAAGAGTTCGGTGCCGCGGAAGTCCGGCGGCGCAACGCCTCCGATCGTGAAGGGGTGTTTATTGATCTGCACGGTGCGGCCCATAGCGGCGCGATCACCGTTGAAGTAACTGTGCCAGAGGGCGTAGCTCAAAACGATCTCCGGCATGCTGTTCTTTCCATGCTCTCCGGAAGCATGGATAAGCCGGCCAAGATAGGGCTGAATGCCGAGAGCATCGAAGTAATTGCCGCTCACCATGTAGGGCCAGACCACGGCTGGGTTTCCGCTACCGGTATCGAGCCCGATGCCGCCCGTGATGTTATAAATAACCAGCGAATCGAAGCTGTGGTTCCTGTCGCGCAGGTCGAGGTAATCCGGATACGATTGCGACGGAGTGGTTTCTGACAAGTAGTTGCGCTCCACCATGAACAAATTGTCGGGATGCGGCACATGAAGCGGGCGCAGAACCAGCGCATTCATCACGCTGAAGACAACGGCATTGGCACCGATGGCCAGTGCCAGAGTGAGCGCGGCGGTCAGGGCAAATCCCGGTGCTTTTCTCAGTTGCCGTAAGGCAAGTCGCAGATCGGCATTCATGTTTCCCCCTGTTACGAACGGTAGGATTCCTGCTCGCGTGCACGAGCTTCTATCAGCCTCTACGCTCGTTCGAGTGCCCGGGTTCCATTGGATGTTGTTCTAGGTCCCGGCCGGCGAAAAGAGGCCAAAGCGCTCTCGCATCGCCAGTCCGGAAAGTAATGTCGGAATCCTTCTCGCGGTTTCGCCGGCTCCTCTAATAAACCTCGTCGCTGGTAATACCGGATGGTTTCGACATTCACCCACCGTGTTTTGCCATGAGTGACATGGCCACGTCCAACCTACCCTTACGGGATTTCGAGAAGGTCTCTCAGTTTATGGTGCGCTCGGATTCTCTGAGACGTGGCGTGATGGAGGTTGGATGATCCTCAAACACGGCGATCTCACATTAGAAGTTCTTCCCCCCATCCAGAACTCGATCCTCTGACCAGTTGGTTCAGTTGCTGCCTGCGTCTGGATGATCTCGATGCGTTCTATGCAGTCTGCATAAAAGCAGGCCTGCCGGAAGGATGCAAGGGACAACCACGCCTGCACCCTCCCAAGATAGAGCCTTGGGGCGGATGCATTGGCGTCGTCGACCCAGACGGCGAGCTAATGCGCCTTATTCAAAACTGTTCCTTTGAAGAAAAAAAATCCTTGTAAAAGGAGAGAGAATCTCTGCGTGCGGGCAGTCCCGATAGAAACCTGACGTCTATGGGTACTAAACTAGTCCAGCCTTTGCGCCGAAGAATCCTCTGGATGAGTGAGTTGCCCTGAAGTCATAAATTGAAAATCGGGATTATCACGGCCACTTTGGAGACGTGAAACCCAAGGACGTCGAGGATATGGTGTCTTGGGTACGCCGCTTCGTCGAAGAATATCTAAGCTAGGCCGATATACCACCCTCCACAGATGGCATCTTCACTACTTGCCGACGTGGTGTATGACAACGTGTATTTCGACAAAGCGGGCCTTGTTCCGCGCAAAGCATTAAACCGCGCGCTGGAGGGCGACTGCCACCAAAGGCCTCCAAAGCCGTGCGCTATCACTGAGGGGCGATACCTTCGACAATAAATATGCGGCTCTTGGCTGCGCTTTGCCTGATCGGCCTGATCGCGGCATAGGCCGGCGAATCGTACCACTCACGGGCCTTCTCCAGGTTGTCGAAAGCGATGATCACAATGCCGCCCTTGGGCGGATCGCCCTCGAGAGGCTGGATCTTGGCGCTACGAACGACATAGTGATGATTGAAGGGCGCCAGCGTTTCCGGCACCTTCTCGCCATATTTCTGCATAAGAACGGGGTCGGTGACATCGACCTCTGCGATGACGTAGGCAGGTGGGGTCGTGACTTGCTGTGCATCAATTCCCCACGCGCCAAAGCCGATCGAAACACCAGCCAGTGTTACCAATGCAAGTTTGTGATTCGTTTTCATAGGCTTATTCACCTCGAGATCATTGCGGACAAAGTGCCAGCCCCAATAAGTTAGTACGAAAATTCCAGGGTTACAGATTGGTGGCCGACTGCAATTTCTTATTGCATAGTGAAATCGGCCCGCAAGAAATCATCGGAACATTGTCCGTAGCCGGCATCGATGTACATTTGCCGTCCTTTATCTTTTTAGGATGGCCAACCCCGACCGTAACTCAGGCGCGGTTTCGCGCGGATAAGTAACGGGAAACGCTTGTCATGAGCGATTTGTTTTTCTCGATTAGCGACAAATCACCAAAACCGCGTTTCCAGAAGCGGCAGTTCTGGAAACGCACGTTGCCCTGTTATCACCATTCCAGAACCACTTCGATGGTTCGTCAACGCTCGCGGACTTCACAGTACTGATCTCACTTCAATAAACCAGAAATTGCTAGCCTACGTCGAGTGTAGGAGAACGGGACCATTCAGCGGTGCTCGGGACCGCATGATCTCGGTGATCCGCGCCGCCCTGCTTGTGGCGGGGCTATCTAGCCGCGGGAGCGCATTGGATACAGACCGGTCATGGCCGGGTGCCCCTGCGTCTTGATGGATTCTTTGCCGAGTCTGACGCGGCATGGCCGCTCCATTCCCCGAAGCCGGCACCCCGCGGACTATCGGTGTTCGATTTTGGGGCGGTGTTCTCGATTCCGGACAAACGGTCGCGCGGGATAGAGGTTTTGGAAGGCGCTTATCTTCCGTTGCGCAATCCCGAAAACCCAAGAAATTGAACGGCGAAACAACGAAATGGCGTGAAGAGGCGGACTGGCATCTCGTATTTCGCAAGACGGCCATCGGCGTGCTTCCGATCAGAGCCAAGGAGGCGCGTGTGCTGAAACGAATTCTTGAAATCCTGCCGGCGGTTTGCCTTGCGACGAGCATGGCATCCTCGGCACAGAGCCCCTTCATCGGCCAGTGGAAGTTCGACTCCTCGAGAAGCAGAACGCCCGATGAGATGAAGGTTCAAAGTCAGGGCGGCAACAAGTACACCTTCAATTTCGGTGGGGGTGCGGAAACGATCGTGGCAGATGGGACCGACCAGCCGGGCCTCGAGGGGACCCTCCTGTCGGCGAAGCAGGAAGCGCCGGATACGTGGATCGTTGAGCGCAAGAAAGACGGCCCGGTTGATGCTCAGAGCGACATGGAAGCTGTCGGGGGACGGCAGTACGCTCGCGGACTATTACCGCGAGTTCGAGTCGGACGGTTCGACGTTGAGCCTGGATTATGTCTACCAGCGCACCGCCGGAGGAACGGGTTTCGCCGCAGACTGGCAAAGCATCAAGGAGACGAGAAATACCCCCCTGTCGATGGAGCTGAAGGCCTATGAAGGCGACGGCCTCTCCTTCATTACTCCCTCGCAGCAGCGAACACAGAATGTGAACTTCGACGGCAAGGACTATCCCGTGGACGGATCGAACGCCGGGCAAGGTGCGGCCACCTCGGCTCGGCGAGTGGACGAGCACAATCTGTTAATCACCCACAAATTCAATGAAAAGGTAACGGGTACCGAAGACGTTGGACTGTCGGCCGATCTGAAGACATTGACGATTACCTTGCACTTTGCCGGCCGCGACAAGCCTGATGTCATGGTTTACCAGCGGCAGTAGGTGTTGGTCCGTGTCGGGCTGAATGACGATCTTTGCTTTGCCTGCACGTTAGCAGGTCGCCCCTAAACCGCGGGTGCCCTGGGTCTCGATTTTTGAGACCCTGGGAGAGCACGAACCTCGCACGAGCGATAAGCGAGCTTAAGCTCCACCGGAGGTGGTTGCCGACGATTACCGAAATCCGGCGCACAGTCGATCTATCAAAGTATTTCTTGAGGCCTTTCGCGGGCTTTCGGCCTCCCAAAAAATTAGAGGGCTTTAAGCCCCTGAGGAAGGTCTTTGAGACCTATTCAGAGCTTTTCTAAACGGCATGTTTCAAAATGCGTAACTTTTGGGACGAAGTCTGAAAGCCCTGAATGGGGTTGCCCCCTTGGCTGACACAAACAGTTAAGACACTGTTTGCCGTTCACTGAAAATCAATCGACCGGCCAGATCACTTTATCGCATTCTGAGCGCGGCCGGTGAAGCGGAGGCGGGCTCTGCGGGAGCGCAACCCGCCAAGGAATAACCGGCTGGAGACTCATCCAC